>JAILNL010000120.1 GCA_024691625.1 Schwartzia sp. (in: firmicutes) | reverse complement strand
AAAGTGTGCTATAATTATTTTATATTATTTTCACAGAGTAAAGGAATAAAGAGAAAAAATATTATGCTGGTGGTGTTAGCATGATAAATCCCAAAATCAAAGATGAACTTACCGACCAGCTTTGTGATGCACTGCTTGTCCTGAAGACGCAGGAGGAATGCTACGAGTTTCTGGAGGATATATGTACTATAGGAGAGCTGAAGGCATTGGCGCAGCGTCTTGAGGTTGCACGTATGCTTTCCGTAGGAAATACCTACGATGCGATTGTTGACCGCACAGGAGCGAGCACGGCAACAATCAGCCGCGTAAAAAAATGTCTTAATTACGGTGCTGATGGCTACAATATTATATTGCAGCGGTTCAAAGAAAAGGAAAACAGGAAGGCGGAATAAATATATTATGAAACCGGTTTTGAAGAATTCACTCAAGATTCCCTACGGAACACGGGATTTTTTACCTTTGGAAGCAGCATGCAAACGCTCTATAGAATCAAGCCTCATGAATCTTTTTACGAAATGGGGCTATGATGAGATAGTTACGCCTTCTATAGAGTATCTTGATACCCTTACTATAGGGAACGGTCAGGCTATAGAGCCGCACATGTTCAAGTTTTTTGACCGCCAAAACCGCACACTGGCTCTGCGTCATGAAATGACTACGCCGATTGCCCGCGTTGTTGCAAGCCGCATGAGAGATGCGGTACGTCCGCTAAAGTTTTCATACATAAGCAATGTGTACCGCTATGAGCAGGCGCAGGCAGGGCGGCAGTGCGAGTTTTATCAGGCTGGTGTTGAGTTTATGGGGCCCAGCACGGCAGAGGCTGATGCGGAGATTATCGCTTTGGCAATAGAAGGACTGAAACAGAGCGGTCTCAAGAATTTCGAGGTATGTCTGGGACAGGTGGAATTCATCAACGGCCTTATGGGAGAGTTCCATTTTTCGGCCGAGACTCAGCTGAGCATCCGTGAAGCTCTTGAACGCCGCAATCTTGTAAAGCTGCAGGAAATTGTTGAAAAGACGCAGCTTCCTGAGAGCAGCAAGAAAATCCTTGCCTCGCTTCCGCTGCTGCATGGTGATAAGCAAATATTGAAAAAGGCTTGGGATATTGCGTGCAACGAGCAGAGCAGAAGAGCTCTGGATAATCTGTCTGCCATTTATCAGCTTTTGGAATCATACGGCGTGGCTGAGTTCGTTAAATTTGACCTGGGCGTTATACGTGATTTTGATTACTATACGGGAATGGTCTTTGAAATTTATACTCCTGAGCTGGGATTCCCTCTCTGCGGAGGCGGAAGATACGACCGCATGCTTTCGGATTTCGGCGCAGCATGTCCGTCAACGGGTTTTGCGCTTGGAATTGAAAGAATCATGCTGGCTGTCGAACGTGAAGGAGCATCACCTGAAACGCTGAAAAAGGACTGCTTCGTAGCTTATGCGCCTGGTAAGATAAAAGCAGCTATTGAATCAGCTCAGAAGAAACGTGACGGGGATATGGTCGTTGAACTTGCTCCATCAGCTATGACAAAGGAAGAAGCGGAAGCATATCAAAAAGAGAAAAAATATACTTCGCTTCTGTATGTTGAATAATGACCGGGCGGTTATATCAATTTTACCGTGCAGTTACTGCATCTCTGACAGAGCACGACAGACAGTATGTGGAAAAATATCTGCCTGCCGAGGCTCAAAAGCTGTTTTGGAACATGTCTACAGCTGACAGGTATCACGCGCTTCATGTGGCGTATACTGCTATTGAAATTGCAAAGTCAGAGAAATGCGATTCCGATTTGCTGCGGCGGTCAGCCCTGCTTCACGATGTCGGAAGAACTGACGGAAGCATGAATGTATGGGAAAAGTCTATTGCTGTTATTATTGCCGGTTGTTTTCCTGAGTTTGCACGAAAGCTTGCTCAGAAAAATAACGGCTGGCTGTCAGGAATACTTCATATCTATTTTTTCCATCCGCAGATTGGAGCAGAAATGCTGGAGAAAATAGGTATGAACAAAGAAGCGGAGATAGTTTCTCATCATCATGACCATGTTGTACCGGAGAGCAATATAGAGCTTAGGATTCTTCAGCAGGCTGATTCTGAAAATTGATTATTTAAAAGAAATACGCTCAAATGAGTTGACAATGTTACAATCAAATGTTAGCATATCATCATATTAGTGCTTTAACATGATAAAGAGGTTAATGGAGGATATAATGCAGAGCAGGGAAAATGAGTATTTAACAATTGCATTACCCAAGGGAAAGCTTTTTCCGTTAGCTGTTGATTTATTTAAGGAAGCCGGAATATTTGCTGACGGGCTTACCGATTCATCACGCAAACTTGTTATCACGAATGAAGAGCAGAAGGTAAAATTTATTATCTCCAAAACTGCCGACGTTCCGACATACGTGGAATACGGCGCTGCCGATATTGGAATCATCGGTAAGGATGTGCTGGTAGAATCGGGACAGGATGTTTATGAGCTTTTGGATTTGGGCTTTGGGAAATGTCATTTGATGATGGCTGTGCCAAAGGATAAAAAGCGTGATAAGCTGACTGATTACACACATACGAGGGTTGCGACAAAATTCCCGCATATCGCCGAAAAGTTTTTTAATGAGCACGGTATGCAGATGGAATATATAAAGCTTAACGGTTCAATAGAGCTTGGCCCGATAGTAGGTCTTTCCGAGAGTATTGTGGATATTGTCGAGACAGGAACTACATTGAAGGAAAATAATCTCGAAGAAATTGTTCATATTATGGACGCATCCGCGAGACTGGTAGCAAACCGTGTCAGCTTTAGGTTGAAGTTTGACCGTATATACAGCTTGACTGAAAAAATGAAACAGATTCTAACTGAAAGGGCTGAAATGAATAAATGAAAATCTTAAATGTAAAGGAACTCGGTGTTGAAAAGGTAGAAAAGTATTTGGAGAAGGCTCCCTTTGATCAGGTTGAGCTCAATCCTAAAATCCGTGAGGGAAATATCAAGCTGTTCGGACGTGATATGACGGCTGCAGAAATAGTGGATATGATTGTTTCTGATGTCCGCCGCGACGGTGACAAGGCTGTTATGAAATACACGAAGCTCATTGACCGTGCGGAGTTCACGCCGGACCAGTTTTTGGTAAGCGAAGAGGAGTTCGCTGCCGCAGAAGCACAGGCAGATCCGAAGGTTGTAGAATCCCTGAAAAAATCCATTGAAAATGTGCGCAGATACCATGAGGAGCAGAAACCAACCTCCTGGATGACATACAGAGAAAAGGGCTCCCTTCTTGGTCAGTCCGTTATTCCTCTTGACCGTGTCGGAATTTATGTTCCGGGTGGCACGGCAGCATATCCTTCCTCTGTTGTTATGAATGCTGTTCCGGCTGCTGTGGCAGGGGTTAAGGAAATTATTATGATGTGTCCGCCGCGCGACGGAAAAATCAATCCGTATGTTCTTTTGGCTGCAAAATATATAGGCGTAAAGAAGATTTACAAAATCGGAGGCGCACAGGCTATTGCCGCTGTTGCGTTCGGTACTGAAACAATCCCCCGTGTTGATAAGATTACAGGCCCGGGAAATATCTTTGTTACGCTTGCCAAAAAGGCTGTCTACGGACATGTTGATATTGATATGCTTGCAGGTCCGAGCGAGATTCTTATCGTCGCTGATGAAAAAGCAGATCCTGTCTATACTGCTGCAGATATGCTCAGCCAGGCAGAGCATGACCCGCTGGCATCAAGCATCGTTATAACGAACAGCGCTGAGCTTGCAGAGAAGGTGGCAGCAGAGGTAGAAAAACAGCTTACGCAGCTGCCGCGAAAGGATATTGCAGGTGCTTCAATCGAGAGAAACGGTATGATAATTATCGCCGAGGATATGATGCAGGCAATGGATTTTGCAAATCTTTCCGCGCCTGAGCACCTTGAGCTGCTCACGGAAAATCCGTTTGAGCTTCTGCCGTATGTACGCCATGCCGGTGCTGTTTTCCTTGGTGCATATTCTCCGGAGCCGCTGGGTGATTATTTTGCAGGCCCTGACCACATTCTTCCGACAGGCGGAACTGCACGGTACTATTCCGTACTCAACGTAGAAACATTTATGAAGCGCACAAGCTTTATTTCCTATACACAGCCGGCATTAAGTGATGTGTCTGAGGACATTATCCGCCTTGCCGAGACGGAGGGACTTCAGGCGCATGCCAACGCTATCCGTCTGAGAAGGGAGAAATAAGGTATGCTTGATTACCGAAAAGATATAAAGGATTTTCCTGTATATGATGTCGTAGAACGTGACTGGAACATCAAAGTAAACGCCAATGAATCCGGCTGGAATCTTCCACCGTTGGTTGAAGAACGGGTTATAAGCAGTTTATCACGGATTGCGTTCAACCGTTATCCCAACACAGAGCCGGAGGATTTGTCCGAAATAATCGCAAAGCGTTTTGGATTGCAGAAAGAGAATGTTTGGCTGGGAAACGGTTCCAGCGAAATAATCGACAAGGTTTTTTACGCCTTTGGCGGCGCAGGACATAAGATTGTATATATGCAGCCGTCCTTTTCCATGTACCCGATATGCGTAAAATCCGCAGATGCTGAAGGTATTGCTGTTTCTTTGGATGCTGATTATACGTTTAACGCGGATAAGTTTATTGAAGCAGTCAAAGGCCAGAAGGCATCATTGGCAGTTGTCTGCAATCCGAATAACCCTACGGGTGGATTGATTCCTGTTGAAGATATTGAAAAAATCGCCAAGGAAATTGACTGTGCGTTTTTAGTTGATGAAGCGTATATCGAGTTTGCAGGGAAAAAGGCAAGCGCGGTTTCGCTTATGTCCAAATATCCGCATTTAATGGTTGCGCGTACATTCTCAAAAGCATTTGGTCTTGCCGCAATAAGAGTGGGTTATCTTTTGGCAGACAAGGACATAATTGCAACATTGGGAAAGGTTTTTAAGCCATACTATCTCAATGTACTTTCCACGGTTGTTGCTTCTGTTGTTATGCAGATGTATGATGAATTTGATCCGCGCATTGAAATGGTGATAAGTGAACGCGACCGTATGTATGAGGAATTTCTGTCGCTTCCGGGAATTAAGGTATATCCTTCCGATACGAACTTCCTGCTTTTGAGATACGATAAAGCTAAGGAGTTAAATGAACGTCTTTTGAACTACGGAATCGGGGTAAGGAGCTTCGGCAAAGCGCCGATGCTTGATAACTGCCTGCGTATTTCCATCGGAACTCCTGAAGAAAACAATGCTGTTATGAAAGCAATTCGTGATTTTGCAGAAGGGCGGTAACTATAATGCGTAAAGCTGAAATCAGCCGCAAAACACTTGAAACATCAGTAAAGATTCGTCTCAATATAGATGGAAGCGGCAAAAGTTCCATAAAAACCGGAATCGGTTTTTTTGACCACATGCTTACATTGTTTGCAAAGCACGGGTCATTTGATATTGATGTTTCATGCAATGGCGATTTGAATGTCGATGGACATCATTCTGTTGAAGATATTGGCATCACTTTAGGCGATGTATTTTGTAAGGCGCTTGGAAAGAAAGAGAGTATTACACGATACGGCTCATTCTATGTGCCTATGGATGAAGCCCTTGCATTTGCGGCTATTGATATCAGCGGACGCCCGTTTATAGTATATGATTCAGGTAATGTTGCGCCGATGATTGGCGAATATGATACCGAACTTACCGAGGAATTTTTGCGCGCATTTGCTTTTCATGCAGGGATAACTCTCCATGCGAAGGTTCTTTACGGCACAAATTCGCATCACAAAATTGAGGCTGTTTTCAAAGCACTTGGACATGCGCTGAAAATTGCCTGCCGCGAAGATAAAACAATAAAAGGTGTTTTATCTACAAAAGGAACTCTTTAATACGAAAGGTGTCACAATCCTATGATAGCGATTTTGGATTATGGTGTCGGAAATCTTTTTAGTGTTGAAAAAGCATTTCATTCTCTGGGTGCGGATGCTGTCGTTACATCCGACCCGTCCGTAGTGAGAAAAGCTGATAAGCTGGTTTTGCCGGGAGTCGGTGCTTTCGGCGACTGTATGAAAAACTTTGAAGCCAGTGGTCTTAAAGATGCTCTTAAAGAGCGTGTTGAGGCTGGAACGCCTATGCTGGGAATCTGCGTAGGGCTTCAGATTTTATTCGAAAGCAGTGAGGAATCTCCGGGAGTGCCCGGACTTGGTTTTTTGAAGGGCAAAGTGTGCAAAATACGGGATACGGGGCTTAAAATCCCGCACATGGGTTGGAATTCCTTGAGCATTCTTGAGAATCAGGCTAATGTGCTGTTCAAAAATTTATCAAAGCAGCCTTATGTCTATTTCGTTCACAGCTTTCATGCAGTACCCGAGGACAGCAGCATAGTTACTTCTGTGACTGATTACGGCGAACGTCTCACTGCATCGGTTGCGCATAAAAACATTTTGGCTACGCAGTTTCATCCTGAAAAATCAGGTGATGTTGGGTTGCAAATCTTAAAAAATTTTCTTGATTATTGAAAGGATGACTGGAATGGATATCTTTCCGGCAATTGATTTGCATGAAGGTAAGTGTGTCCGTCTGTTTAAGGGCGATTTTGCTCAGAGCACAACTTTTTCGGATACTCCGGAAGCAGTCGCAAAGGATTTTGAAGCCTGCGGAGCACGTTATCTCCACCTGGTTGATTTGGACGGTGCCTTATCGGGACACTCCGTTCACGCGGACATAATACGCCGTATTACTGAGAATACTTCGTTAAAGGTAGAACTGGGCGGCGGTATACGTACCATGGATAATATAGAAACAGCCCTAGATATAGGCTTATTCCGTGTAATTCTTGGCTCTGCCGCTGTAAGCAATCCGCAGCTGGTCAAAGAGGCATGCAGGGAGTTTGGTTCTGAAAAGATTGTTGTTGGGATTGATGCACGAAACGGTATGGTAGCAACCAACGGCTGGGGGACCGACAGTACGGTTTCTGCTATAGATCTGGCAAAGCAGATGGCGGACTTTGGAGTAAAGACTATTATTTATACAGATATTTCAAAAGATGGAACTCTCAACGGAATCAACATTGATGATACCGTTGCGCTTGCAAAGGCTTCAGGCGTTTCTGTCGTAGCATCCGGCGGTGTTTCTTCCATGAATGATGTATATGCAGTAAAAGAGCATGAGAAGGATGGAGTCACAGGACTCATTATCGGAAAAGCATTATATACGCAAAAAATTGATTTGAAGGAAGCACTTGAGGAGGCACGTGCGTAATGCTGACAAAACGCATAATTCCATGTCTTGATGTAAAAAACGGACGTGTCGTTAAAGGTACAAATTTCGTCGGACTGCGTGATGCGGGAGATCCGGTAGAGCTGGCATCGCGTTACGATACTGAGCGTGCTGACGAGCTTGTATTTCTCGATATTACCGCATCAAACGAGAATCGAAATACTATGGCTGATGTTGCTGCAGCGTGCGCATCGCAGGTCTTTATTCCGTTTACGGTAGGCGGAGGAATCCGCTCTGTTGAGGATATGCGTACAATGCTTAAGGCCGGCGCGGATAAAACCTCGTTGAACAGCGCTGCTGTTCATAATCCCGAACTCCTTAAAATGGGCGCCGAAAAGTTCGGGCGTCAATGTGTTGTTTTGGCTGTTGATGCCAGAAAATGCGGTGAAGAGAGATGGGAGGTTTACATTAACGGAGGCCGTACGCCTACGGGAATTGACTGCATATCATGGGTAAAAAAAGCCGTTGCTCTGGGCGCGGGAGAAATTCTGCTTACCAGTATGGATGCTGACGGAACAAAGAACGGATATGATATTCCTTTGACGCGTGCTGTCTCAGAAGCAGTAAACGTGCCTGTAATCGCATCAGGCGGCGCGGGCAGACTGGAGCATTTTTACGATGTCCTTACGGAGGGTAAGGCAGATGCAGTTCTGGCCGCTTCTGTTTTTCATTACGGCGAATTTACTGTACGTCAGGTAAAAGAATATCTTAAATCACGTGGAGTGGAGGTAAGATTATGATTGACATTTCTATGGTTAAATTTGATGATAAAGGCCTCGTGCCTGCGATTATTCAGGAAGAAAACGGCCAGGTTCTCATGCTGGCTTACATGAATAAGGAATCACTCGAAAAGACCTTGGAAACAGGCTATACGTGGTTTTACAGCCGCAGCAGAAAAAAGCTGTGGAATAAGGGCGAGACTTCGGGCAATACCCAGAAGGTACTTGAAATATCCTATGACTGCGACGGCGATACACTTCTTGTAAAGGTTCATCAGACAGGTGTTGCATGCCATACGGGTTCATATACGTGCTTCAGCGGAAGAAAACTCGTAGGCAGCGACAATAGCATTGCTCTCGTTGAGGAAGAAAAGAAGCAGCCCCTTGCAACTGTTATGAACGAGCTCTATAAGGTGATACAGGACCGCCAGCTTCACCCGATAGAGGGTTCTTATACGAATTATCTTTTTGACAAGGGGCAGGATAAAATCCTGAAAAAAGTCGGTGAAGAGGCTGCGGAGGTTATTATTGCTTCAAAAAATATGAAAAAAGACGAAATAACTTACGAAATGGGAGATTTGTGGTATCATTGTTTAGTGTTGCTTGCATTTCATAACATCTCACCTGAAACTATTTTCAGGGAGCTTATGAATCGCCGTCAGGGTGGAAGCTATCACAAATTTGAAGGAAAAACAGGTGTCAGACCTGAAATGTAATTCGGGGGTTATTTATGACTGAATCAGATTTCACTAAATTTTTTCTGCTTGAAACATCGTTGGAGAATATCAAGCCTCATATCAACGAGCCAAAGCCTGCTGTTGAAAAACAGCCCGCAGCTGACGCAAAGATAATTCCGCTGCCTGAGCCGGGACTTCTTCCTGATGTCCCTGTTAATTTTCTCGAACTGGCAGAGCTCAGGGCATCTGTGCGCCAGTATAACGATGCTCCGATTTCGCTGCAGCAGTTATCCTTTTTGCTTTGGTGCACTCAGGGAATAAAAATGGTTCTTCCGGAGGGCATTACTATTCGTAATGTGCCGTCTGCGGGAGCATCTCACGCGTTTGAAACATATCTTTTTATACAGCGTGTTGAGGGCCTTGAGCCGGGATTATACCGTTTCCTGGCCGTTGACCATGCTTTGGAAGTAATTAAGCTTGGCGAAAAAATCATTGATGAGGTATATCCGTTCTTCACGTCGAAAAAAATGGTACAGACAAGTGCTGTGACATTTTTATGGGCGGCTGATTACAAGAGAATGGCGTACAAGTACAGCATGCGTGCTATGCGTTATCTTTACCTTGACGCAGGACACGTATGCCAGAACCTTTATCTGGCATCATACGTTCAAAAGCTGGGCGCATGTGCAATCGGCGCTTTTCATGATGATGCATTAAATTCATATTTAGGTTTTGACGGGGAAAATGATTTCGTTGTGTATGGTGCTTCCGTGGGCAAGGCGTAAAGCCATTCCATGTATACACGAATACATAAGTTCGTTTCATTGATTCTCTGTCTGTATGTTCTATACTAGTGTTGCAGCAAGGGCGCTGACGTAAATTTTGAGTAAATTTACCGGCGTCCATTTTATTAGATAAATCGGGGGTATAAGCATGGAAATCATGAATGAAATAATCACAAAAGTCGATGCAATGAAGGACGATTTGATAAAACAGCGCCGGGATATTCACCGCCACCCCGAAACAGGATGGACTGAGTTCCGTACAGCTTCTTTGGTTGCCGAAAAACTTTCCTCCTACGGTTATGAAGTTCTTATAGGGGAGCAGGCAGTCAAAAAAGAAGCGATGATGGGACTGCCGTCAGAAGAGGTTCTTCGCAATGCTCAGAAACGTGCAGTAAGCGAGGGTGCAAATCCTGATTTGGTAGAAAAAATGAACGGCGGACTTACAGGGGTCGTCGGTGTGATTCATTTTTCCAAGCCGGGCCCTGTAGTCGCATTGCGCTGCGACATGGACTGCAACGATGTAACTGAAACAAGTGACGAAAATCATTTTCCGAATCAGCAGGGTTTTTCTTCCACACACGAAAAAGAAATGCACGCCTGCGGTCATGACGGACATACCACAGTAGGTCTTGCCGTTGCAAAAATTCTTTCTGAACTGAAGGACGAATTGGCAGGAACATTTAAGATTATTTTCCAGCCTGCAGAGGAAGGCGTACGCGGTGCTCATGCCATGGCTGAAAACGGCGTGGTTGATGATGTGGATTATCTGCTGGGGGCACACTTTGGATTCAAAATGAAGCACACGGGAGATATTGCCTGTGATGTTACAGGCTTCCTTGCTACAACGAAGTTTGACGCAACGTTTACGGGAAAACCGGCACATGCAGGCGCAGCACCGGAGGAAGGCAAAAATGCGCTTCTTGCGGCAGCATGTGCAGCACTCAATCTCCACGCGATACCGCGTCATTCAGCAGGCGTTTCGCGAATCAATGTAGGAAAACTTATTGCGGGCAGCGGAAGAAATGTTGTCGGTGATAAAGCACTCATACAGCTTGAAACACGCGGTTCAACTACTGAAATCAACAATTTCATGGAAGATGAGGCTGCAAGAATTTTGAATGCTGCCGCAGCAATGTACGGCGTGGAAATTGAGATTAAGAAGGTTGGCGGTGCGGCAGGCGGAAGCAATTCACCTGAGCTTGCGGCATTTTTGAAGGATAAAGCAAAGGAAATAGGCGTCTTCAAGAATATTGTTGGAGAATGCGATTTCGGCGCCAGTGAAGATTTCTCCTATTTCATGGAGAAGGTTCAAAGCCACGGAGGTCAGGCTGCTTATATGATGGTAGGAGCAGAGCTTGCTGCAGGACATCACGATTCACATTTCAATTTTGATGAAACGGCATTGGCACATTCTGCCAAGATGATGTGCTACTCATTATCCCAGCTTTTAACGTCAAAAAAATAATTTCAGTGACACTCTCTGGATTTGTGGTATAATACCTTATTGTTGATTTAAGGCAAATCAGGAGGGATATTGTGGATTTCAGTTTTATTGAACTTTTTAAGACCATTATTCTTGGTATAGTAGAAGGTCTTACTGAGTGGCTCCCGGTGAGCAGCACGGGACACATGATTCTGGTAGATGAATTTATAAAATTAAACGTCTCAAAGGCTTTCATGGATATGTTCCTGGTTGTTATTCAGCTTGGAGCTATTCTGGCTGTCGTTGTTTTGAATTTTGAGCGGCTGAATCCTTTTTCTTCATTCAAGAGCAAGGCAGAAAAGAAGCAGACATTTCAGCTTTGGTATAAGGTCATGGCGGCATGTATGCCTGCTGCGGTTATCGGTTTGGCATTTAATAAGTTCATGGAAGAGCATTTTATGACCGCTCAGGTTGTTGCGTTTACTTTGATTTTCTACGGAATTATGTTTATCGTTGTGGAAAACTATAATAAGCGTCGCCAGCCGCGGGTAACAAAGCTTGAAAAGCTGGACTACAAAACAGCATTGATTATCGGATTTTTCCAGGTGCTGGCGCTTGTTCCGGGCACTTCACGCTCCGGTGCCACGATAATCGGCGGCATTCTGTTCGGCGCTTCGAGATATGTGGCAACAGAATTTACCTTTTTCCTGGCAATACCGGTTATGTTTGGAGCAAGTCTCCTTAAACTGGTAAAATTTGGATGGAATTATACCGGTACGGAGCTTATGATTCTCGCTGTCGGAATGGTTACCGCGTTTGTTGTTTCCGTTCTGTCCATCAAGTTCCTGCTTCAGTACATCAAGAAAAATGATTTCAAAGCGTTTGGATGGTATAGAATAGCACTGGGATTCATTGTGCTGGCATATTTCTTCCTTGTAGGCGATCCGATTCACTAAACAACTGATAATTTGGAGACCTGAGCTTATATCATTGGCTTAGGTCTTCTTTTTGGCTTTATTAAAGTATGATAGAATAGTGATAAGTAACATGGAGGGATAGTTTTGAAACTCATTGCTGGACTTGGTAATCCCGGAAATGAATATGCTGTGACAAAGCATAATGTCGGCTTCA
>JAILNL010000116.1 GCA_024691625.1 Schwartzia sp. (in: firmicutes) | reverse complement strand
CTAAAATTTATAACGGGTATGCAAAGACCCATTTTTCTTTCATCTAATATTTAATTTTCAAGGTTATATTTGTTTGAAAGAATCCAAAATAAAGGAAGTGTACGAAATGATTACAGTGAAGGCGAATGCGAAAATAAACCTCGCATTGGATGTCCTGGGGAAACGTGATGACGGATATCATGAGGTAAAGCTTGTTATGCAGAGTGTTGGGCTTGCCGATACGATTTGGATGGAACCAAAACCGGTTGGCATTGAGCTTGAAGTAGATTCGCCTGATCTGCCGGCAGACGATACGAATCTTGCGTACAAAGCGGCCCGCCTGTTTATGGATGCGCACGGCATGCAGAACGGCGTATCCATTGCCGTAAAAAAACAGATTCCGATGGGTGCCGGACTTGCCGGAGGCTCAGCTGATGCAGCTGCTGTCCTGCTTGGTATGGATGAGCTTTTTGGAACACACATGACACAGGATGATTTTATGCGTCTCGGCGCGCAGCTCGGTTCTGACGTTCCTTTCTGCCTTGTTGGCGGAACTATGCTTGCTGAGGGACGCGGCGAACGCCTTACGGAGCTTCCTGAGCTTCCAGCGTGCTGGATAGTGCTTGCGAAGCCAAAGGTAAGTGTTTCGACTGCCTGGGCGTATAAGACATTCGATGCCGAGAAACAGGTTGAGCATCCGGATATTTCCGGAATGCGTCAGGCGTTGGAGGAAGGAAGCCTTACAAGTGTTCTTTCCCATGTCGGCAATGTGCTTGAACCTGTCGTTGTGCGCGAATATCCTGTAATCGGTGACTATATTAATCAAATGGATAAACACGGTGCTCTGGTGAGCCGTATGACAGGAAGCGGTTCTACAGTTTTTGGAGTGTTTAATTCACAGGTCGAGGCGGAATCTGCCGCAGCGGCGCTGAGAGGTCTTGCTTCAGAGGTGTATGCAGTTCCTGTAAAAAAAAAGGCTGCACGATTGAGCAATGATTTTTGATTGAAAATATGAAGTTTAGTGGGGGAAAAACATGGAGCAGAAGTTAGGTCCTATACGTCTTGACAGCTATCAGCCGCTGCGCGAGGTCGTTTGCGAGACTCTTCGTGACGCTATCCGCAGGGGAGTTTTAAAGCCGGGAGAACGACTGATGGAAATACAGCTCGCGGAAGAGCTCGGTGTCAGCCGTACTCCGGTACGTGAAGCTATCAGAAAGCTTGAACTCGAAGGATATGTTATCATGATGCCGCGCCGCGGTACGTATGTTGCAAATCTTTCGATACGCGATATCAATGAAGTCTTTGAAATCAGAACATCGCTGGAATCTTTGTCAAACGGGCTTGCGTCAGAGCGAATCACGAATGAGGAGCTTGAACAGCTTCAGCGTCTTTTGGTTGAAATCGGGAAATATATCGAAGCAAACGATATGGATAAGATTGTTGAAGTCGATACCAAATTCCACGACCTTTTGTATCAGGCAAGCCGCAACCAGCGCCTTATTGGTATTATTTCCAATCTCCGCGAGCAGCTTACACGTTTCCGTACTACGTCGATGTCCTTCCCGGGACGCCTCAAGGAAACGCTGGAGGAGCACCGCGAAATCGTGGAAGCGATTGCGCAGGGAGATGTAAAAGCGGCACGCCGCGCTGCGGAAAAGCATATGGAAAAGTCAGAGCAGACGCTTCTCCGTGCGATGGATGCGGTAAAGAAAAAAGAGCATAAAAAATAAACGGATAAACTGCCTTTTTAGCAGTCACAGATTTGGAGGCAAACATAATAATGTCAGATTTAGTTACAGTCATCCTTGCGGCAGGAAAAGGGACACGAATGAAATCAGCCCTGCCGAAGGTGCTGCATGAAGTCGGCGGAAAGCCGATGGTGCAGCATGTGCTTGATGCCGCTAAAGAAGCCGGCGCAAAGCGCAACATAGTGGTTGTGGGCTTTGGTTCGGAGATGGTACAGACGGCAGTGGGAGCACAGGCTGAGGTTGTTGTCCAGGCGGAGCAGCTCGGCACGGGCCATGCAGTCCTGCAGGCGGAGCCGCTTTTGAAGGACGAACACGGTACGGTAATGGTGCTTTGCGGAGATACGCCGCTTCTCACAGGCGCGCTTGTCAAGAAGCTGTACGAGGCACATAAAAATGCCGGCGCAAAGGCAACGGTGCTCACTGCGGTAATGCCGGATGCAACAGGTTACGGGCGTATTATCCGTACACCGGAAGGAACAGTTGCGAAAATCGTTGAGCATAAGGATGCAACAGATGAGGAACGCAAGGTAAATGAAGTAAATTCCGGAATATACTGCTTTGAAAAGGATGACCTTTTTGAAGCATTGCAACAGGTCGGCTGCGATAATGCTCAGGGAGAATATTATCTTCCGGACGTTCTTTCCATTCTTCGTGAGAAGGGAGAGAAAATCTGGGCGGTAGCTGCTGATGATTACGAGGAAACACTTGGTGTCAATTCCCGCGTGCAGCTTGCCGGTGCAGAGAAGATTCTCCGCCGCCGCAAGAACATTGAGCTAATGGAGAACGGTGTTACTCTTATGGATCCGGATTCAACCTTTGTTGATGCAGGTGTTGAAGTCGGACGCGACACGGTAATTTATCCGTTCACATGGCTTGAAGGAAATACGAAGGTTGGAGAGAACTGTGTTCTCGGACCGTCAAGCCGCTTCAGCGATACAAAAATCGGCAATGATGTAACAGCTCAGTTTACCTATGCGCACGAATGCGAAATCGGAGACGGAGTCACCATGGGACCGTATGTCCACCTCCGCCCGAATACAAAGATTTCCGCGAAAGTTAAAATCGGAAATTTTGTCGAAGTGAAGAATTCCAACATAGGAGAGGGCTCCAAACTGCCTCATCTGCAGTATATCGGTGACTGTGACATGGGCTCTGATGTCAATATGGGCTGTGGAACTATTACTGTTAATTATGATGGAAAGAATAAATTCCGTACAACAATCGGTGACCATGCATTTGTCGGATGCAATTCAAATCTTGTCGCTCCGGTTACTGTCGGAGAGGGTGCTTATGTCGGAGCAGGCTCCACAATAACCAAAGAAGTCCCTGCAGATCAGCTTGCAGTGGCAAGAGCACGTCAGGTTAATATTCCGCATTGGAGCGATAAACGAAAGAATTAAAAATTTTTTCTTCGTTCTTTTTAGTGATTTTTCACAGAACATAACCGCTTGTGTTTTCTAACGAAAATAATTTTCTTAAATAGTACTGGCGGAAATGTACCGTTCGGTCTATAATAATTTAAGGATTTTAATCCTAATATTTTTTCTACAAGATTTATGGAGGTTTTTTACAAAATGGCAGATATGAAAGATCTTTGCATCCTGACAGGAAGCGCAAATCCGAAGCTTGCAGAGGATATCGCAAACCACATTGGCGTTAAACTGTGCGATGCACTGGTCAGCCGTTTCAACAACGGCGAAACACAGGTCATGATCGGAGAAAGTGTACGCGGTCGTGATATTTTCATTATTCAGCCGACGAGCCAGCCGGTCAATGATAATCTTATGGAGCTTTTGATCATGGTCGATGCATGCAAACGAGCTTCCGCGCACAGCATTACGGCTGTTGTTCCTTATTATGCATATGCTCGTCAGGACCGCAAAACACGCGGCCGTGAGCCTATTTCCGCTAAGCTCGTTGCGAACCTCATGGAAACGGCAGGTATTGACCGTGTAGTAACGGTTGATCTTCATGCCGGACAGATTCAGGGCTTCTTTGATATCCCTGTAGACCATCTGGCAGCAGCACCTGTTCTTGCAGAGTACTTCGAGGAAGCAAATCTTGAGGACTCGATTGTTGTTTCTCCGGATCTCGGCGGTGTAACGCGCGCACGTGTTCTCGCTGACCGTCTGCATACCTCCATTGCAATTATTGAAAAACGCCGTCCTGAGCCGGGGAAGGCTGAGGTCATGAACCTTATCGGCGATGTTAAAGGAAAATCCTGCATTATGATTGATGATATTGTCGATACCGCAGGTTCTCTTTGTGAAGGTGCAAAAGCACTGCACAAATTTGGCGCAAAAGCTGTTTACGCATGCTGCTCCCACGCTATTCTCAGCGATCCGGCAGTGAAGCGTATTAACGAATCGTATATTGAGAAACTGATCATCACGGATACAATCCCGCTTCCGGCAGAAAAACAGTCTCCGAAGATTGTTGTCCGTTCCCTTGCGGATACGATTGGCGACGTTATCGTACGCATCCAGTCCCATCGTTCGGTGAGCCAGCTTTTCAAATAAGAAATTTGATTTTCCGCTGCCGTCGGCCGTTTGCCGGCGGCAGTTTCGTTTAGGAGAAGGAGTTTTTATGAAAAATAAAGTACACCTTCTGATGAGGGCAGGGCTTGCTGCTGCTATGTGCCTCTCGCTTTTCATGCCTGTGGCACAGGCACGGCTTCATGGCGCAGCCGCGCATCAAAAGCCGCCTGCACAGTTAAAGACGAATACATGGGGAGCGGCTCAGTGGTGGCCCGAGTCCATAGATGAAGGGCTCGACATAGAGGAAACGATGTATATTTTTTCCGGCCCGCTGCTTCCGCGTTCATGGACAGATACTATAGTAATTCATCATGTGGGAACACCTTCGGGTGAGGTGTCTTCGCAGACTATTCATAATGCCCATATCGGAAACGGCTGGCTTGGCATAGGATATCATTACGTAATCCATAAAGACGGAACCATTGAAAGAGGCCGCCCGCTGATGACAGAGGGAGCTCATGCCTATGGGCATAATTCCCATACGGTAGGTATAAATCTGACCGGCAATTTTGAGTGGGAAAATCCCACAGACGAGCAGATAGAATCTCTTATAGAGCTTCTGGCATCACTGTGCCGTATTTTTCACCTGCCGGTGAACCGATATTCC
>JAILNL010000114.1 GCA_024691625.1 Schwartzia sp. (in: firmicutes) | reverse complement strand
TATACCGCACATTCGCGATATGCACTGCTTTTATTTTTCCTTCTTTTCACGGAACGGAATACTTATGAGCGCATTGCACTCTATAGGCGTTCCGTTTTTGTCCGTTGCGGGACGGTAAATCCACTTCTTCGCACAGTTCATTGCAATCGCATCTACCAGTGCGCTCCCCGAGGAATGAACCACCTCAGCATAGCGTATTTTTCCATCTGTTCCGATACACGCTGAAATATTAACGCGTCCTTTATAGGTTGCCGTCCCTGCCGCGGGATACTCCGCCTGAAGAAGCTTTGCACTCCTGCCAAGAGATGGCCCGCCGCTTCCGGAATTTATCAATATCGAATAAGGATCAAAGCTTCCGCCTCCCGATGCCTTTTCCTTTTCAGCGATTTCCTTCACTGCGTCCTCGCTGCTCTTCGCCGTACCGGATATTGCCCCATTTTTCTCCGCCTCAGGTAAATCTGAGGCTGTTTCTATGACAGGAGCATCAATATCTTCATCCGAGGCAGCTGAATCCAAAACAGGCTGTGCTCCTGCCGTATAGACAACATCGCCTGCGCCTGTATTTCCCGCACCGCCTGCTCCTGCATATCCTGTTCCTCCGCCGCTTCCCAAATAGTTCACATTGGAATCTGACATCAGCTCCACCTCAACCATTTGTGCAGAGCGCTCTTTAGGAAAAAGAAACGGAACAGCGGCGTTAAACGCCAACAGTGCGCCGGCGTGCAGCAATACAGACAACAGAAATGCTATTCTCCATCGGCTCCGCCCGTCCATAATCGTCCTCCTGCTGTTTGTAATCCTTTCATCTTTGCTTATAATAGTACCACAAAATGAAAATACCGGAGGGAACAATCTTCTTCCCTCCGGCGTAAAAATATTTTATGCCTGTCCCTTTTTCTCTATGAACTTCTCCAGGAGCTCAAGCTTGTGGTCTGCCTTCTTTGCAAACTCTGCTGCTTCGTGGAGGTCGTCCGCGTTCGGGTGTCCCTTTGATGTAATCCAGCCTTTCGATTTTGTATGCGGGTCGTCCTTGGGGAGCTTTGCCCTGCGGGCGAGCACTGCCTCCGACACCTGTCCCTGGCAGCTGAATGTGGCGATTATATTGCAATCAGGGCCGACATTATATGCTGCCCGCACAAGCGCCGTAACAGCGTGCTCACTTTTCGCATCTGCCGCGTGCGTTGCAAAAAGAACAACATTCGTGTCATGAAGCTTTGACAGAAATTCTGCTGTTTTCGGGTCCGGACCGCCCCGCCAGAGCCAAAATCCAACGGCGACTATATCCGCGCCCTCCGCCTCAGGCAGAGTGTCCTTTAAGTCAACTGCGGACGTCCCAACGGCTTCGGCCATTGCATCAGCTATTTTTCTTGTATTGCCCGTCACAGATGAAACAACAATTTTCCATTTATGCATACGAAACCCTCCTGTCATTTATTCTATCCTACCATAAAATAAAGACAGCAGTATGTAACAAATGTTACTCTGCTGTCTGTTTTCGTCATTATCAGTTCAAAAATCCATCTTCTTTAAGGGAGCAGAAGTCGTTGTCGCCTATGATAATGTGGTCAAGCACAGGAATATCCATGATTTTGCCCACCTCTATCATGCGTTTCGTTACCTGAATATCTTCGCGGCTTGGGTGTGTGTCTCCGCTGGGGTGATTATGTACGAGAATCACACTTGCCGCAGAGTGCTCAATCGCCTGCCTGAATACTTCCCTCGGGTGTGCGACAGATGCTGAAAGCGTGCCTGTAGTGACTATGGGCATGTGCATAATATGATTCTTCATATCAAGCAGCATTACGGCAAAATGCTCCTGCACCTCATCTCTCAGAAGCGGCATAGCATAATCCGCCGCATCCTTCGGTCCGCGGATAGTCTTTACCTCTTTCGCCTCACGCGTAGCGATACGCTTCCCCAGGGTTACTGCCGCAATTACTGTGGCAGCCTTTGCAGGCCCTACTCCAGGAATCGTGGAAATATCCCGTGGAGAAATTTGGGATATGGCATGAATTCCCTTGTCCTTATATTTTGCAAGCACTTCCTCAGCCACACGGATTACCGAGCGCTGTTTTGTTCCTGTACGCAAAAGAATAGACAAAAGCTCAATATCTGACAGGCTGTCAGCGCCATTCTGAAGCAGCTTTTCGCGGGGCCTTTCATCCTCCGGGAGGTCACGAACGAGTACGCTCATAAAGCTCTACCCCCGCTTTTTGCGCAAGCGCGTCTACCGCCGCCAGCGGCAAACCGACTACGTTAGAAAACGAGCCTTCAATGCGCGGAATAAACTTCGCGGCAAGCCCCTGTACCGCATAAGCTCCTGCCTTGTCCATAGGCTCTCCTGTGGCAATATATTCCTCGATTTCCTTGTCGGATATCTGACGGAAGGTAACAAGAGTACGTTCTGCGGCACGGTACGTTTTGCCTTTCACCACAAAAGCAATGCCTGTATAGACCTCATGGGAACGCCCCGAAAGCTCTCTCAGCATTCTGGACGCATCCTCTTTATCCTTAGGTTTTCCAAAAATCTTTCCATCAAGAGCGACTACTGTGTCAGCACCAAGCACGGCACAGTCCCCGCCAAGCTCTGCCGCTGCCTTTTCTGCCTTGCGGCATGCGTTTTCCTGCACAAGCTCATCAGGCGGTACGGACGAATCCTTGCATTCCTCCGCATCGCTTTTAACAACCTCAAAACGGCATCCGACCTGCGTCAAAAGCTCTTTTCTGCGCGGCGAACCCGAAGCCAGATATATCATTTATATCCTCCTCAGTAGCGGCGGAAAAGGAACAGTGCCAGCACAATGCCTAGAATGCTCATAAAGTTCGGCATAAAAGCAAGACCGACCGTCAGCTTTATAACATAAAGATTTACCGTGACAGGTGCCATATCAAACACCGGAAAGCTCTGCGTGAGATACGGCATAAAGCCCGAAAGCGCATCCACGTTAGATAAGAGATTCCCGAGCAGTCCTCCGAGAATCGCACCTACTACCACAAACAGCACACACAACCCAGTACTATGTCTCACAAAAGCCCCTCCCTAAAAACATGTTTTACTTATTCGGCTGACGCTTGATAAACATTGCGTCACCAAAGGAAAAGAACCTATATTTTTCCTCTACTGCCGTTTTATATGCATCAAGTACGAACTCACGGCCTGCGAACGCGCTTATCAGCATGATAAGTGTAGATTTCGGCAGATGGAAATTCGTGATGATGGCATCTACTATCTTAAAATCATACCCCGGATATATAAAAATCTCCGTAGAATCAGATTTTCCTGCAATCTTTCCCTTTGCGGTCGCGGCAGACTCCAATGTGCGTATGGATGTCGTACCAACCGCAATAACACGGTGTCCCGCAGCCTTCGTCCGCATGACGAGGTCTGCTGTCTCGTCTGAAATGGAGTAATACTCGCGGTGCATCTGATGCTCCTCGATAGTATCCGTCTTCACGGGACGGAACGTACCCAGTCCCACATGCAGCGTCAGGAAACCAAGATTTACTCCGTACGCCTTGAGGTCCTCCATCTGCTCCTTCGTAAAATGCAGGCCCGCTGTAGGCGCGGCTGCGGAGCCTTCCTCACGGTTATACACCGTCTGGTAGCGCTCCTTGTCCTGCAGCTTTTCGTGGATGTACGGTGGAAGCGGTGTCTCTCCGAGACGGTCCAGCACTTCTTCGAAAATGCCTTCGTATGAGAACTTCACAATACGTCCGCCAAAGTCCGTATTGTCCATAACCTCACAGGAAAGCTCATCACTAAACTTTACTGTTGTTCCCTTGCGCGCTTTTTTTCCCGGCTGAACAAGAGTCTCCCAAGTATCTCCGCTGATTCTTCGAAGCAGAAATACCTCTACACGTCCGCCCGTAGGCTCGCGGTGTCCTATAAGACGAGCGGGCATTACACGGGTATCGTTGAATATCAGCGTATCACCCGGCTCAAGGTATTTCTTCAGGTCGTAGAAATGCTGATGCTCGATGGTCTTTTCCACCGGGTCGAGCACCATAAGACGCGAAGAATTTCTCGGCTCTACCGGAGTCTGAGCTATGCGTTCCTCCGGAAGGTCGTAGTCAAAATCAGATAATAACATGTTTCTTTATTCCTTCAATCAAAATAATTTTTCAATCTTTACATCCGTATAATACCGTGCCAGAATTTCGCGGTATTTATACTTTTCAGCCATGCCGCGCGCTCCCCACTGGGAAAGTCCGAGGCCGTGGCCCCAGCCTGCACCGACAAAGGTGACCGTCTCTCCCGCACGGTTTGTGATATCAATCTTTCCCGTCTTGTTCGGCTTCATGGTTTTTCCGCTGCCATAGCAGATATCAAAGAGGGTACTGTGCAGGTCAAATTCCCAGCGCAGCTTTGTTCCCGGAACATCTACCGTTTTGAGTGTACCGACAAACTTAACGGATTTCACCCTATAGGAAGAAAATCTGTCCTTTCCAAGCTTGCCGCCCTTCATATCAAGCGGAGAAATCTCAATTCGTTTAAGTGTACCTACGTTGTATCCCGCTGCGCGAAGCTCATCAACAAGCTTCTTCACAGGCACGGAAATCTTCCACTCCTGATTCGGATTTTCCGAATCCTCGGGGTCAGGACGGGATTTAAGGTACGGAAGATCTGTCCCCGTCTCACCACTTGCCGCGGTACGTCCGCCGGAAGAAGCATGAAAAGCCGCATAAATAGGCTCGCCGTTGTAGGTCATTACTTCTCCGCGTGTAGCAGATACCGCCGCCAAAGCGTCACGGGACTCTGAAGAAACGCCGCCGTAAACCTGACAATGCGTTGTCGTGCAGACATCGTAGCCGTCCTCTGAATGCTTTTCTTCCCCTACCGTGTAAAGAGCAAAGGTACGTGCTGCCACAGCCTGTGCTTTAAGCGCCTCAGCAGGCCAGCCTTCTCCCATTTCCTCATTGATAACGCCGCCTACATAATCATCAAGCTTTACGAGGTTGATGACGGTAAAGCTGCCGCCCTTAAGGACAATCTCAAAAGTACCGCGGTATTTCGAGTCATTATACGAAAAAACAAGATTTTCGTATTCGTTAGGTGCTTTCAGCACAATCTTTTTCGCCGAAACAGCCTTGCCGTTCAACAAAAGCTGACGGTTCTTTACCGTGATTGTAATTTTATCCTTGTGGGTATATTTCGCAAGTCCCTTGCCGCCGCCCTCGCGCACAACGAAATCATTGTTCGCGGTAAATACAGCGGAAGTCTGTCCTTCTGCAAGTCCCACACGAAGAACAGGCTCAGGCTTTTTAGAAGAGGTGCCCTGTTTATTTTCAGATGTCTTGGGCGCAGCCGGTTTAGTGTCGGCAGTTTTCTTCTCGGACTCTTTTGTTTCAGGTGCTTTTGCTTCGGCAGGTTTAGTCTCTGCCTTGGGCGTTGACGTGCCTGTTATAACACCCTTGTCGGGCATTTTCGCCGCTTTGTCGGATTTTGACGGGGCAGCAGCCATCACCATGGCCGGAAGCAGCCATAATGCCATCATAAGACATACGGCAAATGCTTTAAGACAATTCCGTTTCATCTCATCCCTCCTGCTCCATCTTCAGACGTTCAGCCTTCTTTGCTTTCATCAGCTTCTTATGTGCTTTTTGTATCGCCTTGCTGTAGCGTTCCTCTTCGCTGAAGATACATCCGCAGTATGGCTGACGATACAATTCAAGAGACTGACAGATGTCGATTCCCTCCTGCCAGCCCGGACGAAAATCCTCATAAAAGAATTTCACACCATACTGTTCAGCATAGCGTTCAGCCGTTTCCTTCATCAAATCGTGCATCTGGTAAATACTGTAAAAAAGTGTCGAGGTAAATGCGTCATAGCCGTTTTCGGCTGCATACCGTGCCGCTTCACCCAGCCGCCAGCTGTAGCACATACGGCAGCGCGCCTTCGAACCTCCCTCAGCCGCTATACGGACGGCTTCCTCTGTAGTTTCGGCCTCAAGTGGCAGCGCCTTTCTCAAAAAATCACGGATACGGTATTCCTCGTCCGTGTTTATTTCCATCTTTACCTTCTCTGCAAACTCCTTCGCCGTATCAAGCCGCATTTTCCATTCCTTATACGGATGGATATTGGGATTGAAAAAAAATCCCACAGGCTCAATACCTTCCTCGCGAAGCCGCTTGACCGGATAGCATGAACACGATCCGCAGCACATGTGCAGCAATAGCTTCATTTTATTTATCCCTCACTCCGGATACGGCACATGCATGTGCTCATACCCCGCCCGCGTGACAACACGTCCACGCGGTGTTTTCATCAAAAAGCCCATCTGAAGCAGGAAAGGCTCGTACACATCAGTGATGGTATCCGGCTCCTCGCTTATGGCTGCCGCGATAGTATCAAGACCAACCGGGCCGCCTCCGAATTTATGAATCATGGACTCAAGCATACGGCGGTCCGTACGGTCAAGGCCCGCTTTATCTACTTCAAGACGGCTGAGTGCCCTGTCGGCAATATCCGACGTTATTGTTCCTTTTCCGTCCACCTGCGCAAAGTCGCGGACACGCTTCAACAGGCGGTTCGCAATACGCGGCGTTCCACGCGAACGGCGTGCTATTTCCTCAGCTCCGTGATCGTCAATGGGAATCTGCAGAATCTCCGACGCGCGCTTTATGATTTCGACCAGTGCCTCAGGCTTATAGTATTCAAGCCGCTCAATAACGCCGAAACGGTCGCGGAGCGGTGCAGCAAGAGCACCTGCCCTTGTCGTCGCGCCAACAAGCGTAAATGGCGCAATATCCAGACGTATAGACCGCGCGCTCGGACCTTTTCCGATAACGATATCTAAAGCGAAATCCTCCATGGCGGAATAAAGCACCTCTTCCACGCTGTGGGAAAGGCGATGAATTTCATCTATAAAAAGCACATCACGCTCACCGAGATTCGTCAAAAGAGCCGCCAAATCTCCCGAGCGCTCAATTGCAGGACCGCTGGTTACACGGAAATTTACTCCCAGCTCGTTTGCGATGATGCCGGCAAGAGTCGTCTTTCCGAGTCCCGGAGGCCCGTACAGAAGGACATGATCCAGCGCTTCACCACGCTTTAACGCCGCCTGTATAAAAACGGAAAGGTTCTCCTTGACCTTATCCTGCCCTATATATTCGTTGAGCTTTCGAGGACGCAGGCTGTACTGCCAGTCGTCCGCAGACTGTGCCTCCATTGAGACGATACGGCCTTCCTCTTCCTTAGTCAGCTCCACGCAGTTCCCTCCTTACCGATTACTTCCGTTTTCCGAACTCGCTCAAAGCAAAACGAATGAGCGCCGCAGAATCCATTCCTTCACCCGCGCGCCGCAGTACCGGATCGATTTCCGCCTGCGAATATCCGAGAGAAAGAAGCGCCGCCGATGCCTCGGAAACAGTATCGTCTCCGACAACAGGCATATCCGAAACATCTTCCAAATCCGCAGACTCCGAGCCTGCGGCAATTTTATCCTTCAGCTCAAGAATAAGCCTCTGAGCAGATTTCTTTCCTATTCCGGGGAGCTTCGTCAAAACAGTAAGCTGCTGACCGTGAATAGCCGCGCAGAGCTTATCCACCGTAATAGACGATAAAATACCGAGAGCAACCTTCGGGCCTATTCCCGACACCGAAATGAGCTGCTCAAAAACATCATATTCTTCCTGACTGAAAAAACCATATAAAGTTAAAGCATCCTCCCTGACCGAAAGATGCGTAAAAAGCGTCGCTTCCTCACCCGTGTGCAGACGGCTTCGCGTTGCCGATGCGATATATACACGGTATCCTACACCGCCTACGTCCAAAAGACAGCAGTCCGCAAAAAGATGCGCGACTCTGCCGCGAAGAAATCCTATCATAGATTACCCGTTCCTCCATCGAATACTGTCCAAACAATGCAGCGTGCATATTGCCGCCGCCAGCGCGTCCGCCGTATCATCCGGCTTCGGCGGCTCCGGAAGGTGCAGGAGCTTCGTAACCATATAGATGACCTGCTCCTTTGTAGCTTTTCCGTAACCCGTGACAGACTGCTTTATCTGCAGCGGCGTACGCTCCACAAGCTCAATGTTGTTCTTTGCCGCCGCAAGAAGCACGATTCCCCTTGCCTGTCCTACCGGAATCGCCGTGGTTACATTGCGATTGAAAAACAACTGCTCTACGCCCATAGCGTCAGGCTTATATTTTTTGATGAGCGCGTCAAGCTCATCGTAAAGCTTCATCAGCCTGTCCTGCATACGTGCCTTCGGACTCGTTAAAATCGCTCCATATTCATGTGGAATAAGCCGGCTGCCCTGCGCAGCCTCCACAAAACCATAGCCGCAGATAGCAGTACCCGGGTCGATTCCCAGTACAAGCATATTTCTTTCAACCGCTCCTTTTTAGAACAAATACTCTATTAATTATAATGCCTTTAATCAAAGTTTGCCATAGGCAAACTTTCCTCTGCGGCATTTCAACGAGGCTCATGCCGAGTTATACCAAAGGTTGCAGTAAAAAAACACCCGGATTACTCCGGGTGCCGCATAGCCTTGAAATCAGCCTTCGAGGGAATCCTCGTCAATCTCATAGTTTGCATAGACATTCTGCACATCATCGGACTCTTCAAAAGCATCGATGAGGTCGAGCATCTTCTGCGCGTCTTTGCCTTCGAGGTGAACTGTCGTGTCCGGAACCATCGTGATTTCAGCAGATGCAGTCTCAATACCCTTCTCAGCAAGAGCAGCCTCAACAGCGTTGAAATCGCCCGGCTCAGCCGTGATTTCAAACACATCGTCCTCAGCCTTCATATCCTCTGCGCCGGCCTCAAGAACGATATCCATCAGAGCATCTTCGTCCTCGAATTTTTCCTTCTCGACAACGAAAACAGCCTTCTGTTTGAACATCCACGAAACGCAGCCTGTTTCGCCGAGGTTTCCGCCATGCTTGGAGAAAAGATGCCGTACATCTGCAGCCGCACGGTTGCGGTTATCGGTCATGATATCGAGCAGCATTGCAACTCCGCCCGGACCGTAACCCTCGTATGTGAACTCTTCGTAATTAGCACCGTCCGCAGCACCCTGGCCTTTTTTGATGGCACGCTGGATGTTGTCCTTCGGAATATTATTGGCCTTTGCCTTCGACAAAGCCAGCTTCAGACGCATATTTCCGACCGGGTCCGGACCGCCCATACGGACGGCAATCGTGATTTCACGGCCGATTTTCGTCGTAATCTTTCCGCGGATTGCGTCGTTTGCGCCTTTTTTACGTTTGATATTTGCCCACTTAGAATGTCCTGACATGCAAGAACCGCTCCTTTAACAATAACTTTCATTAAAAGTAAATAACCTGTGATATTATACCACACTGAGCGCGCGGTTTCCACCCATCACAAGATATTAGTCAAATACTTTGAACTATGAAAAAGCATCATGCAAATTTTACAGGCTGCTTCGTTCATCATTATATGATTTATTCCGATATGATACAATAAAAGAAAGAGTATTTCGCGCTATAGCTCACCAGCTTATCTCGCTATGGTACAATGGAGCGTGAGCTCCCATGTAGACTCGATAAGTTGTAGTTCCCCAATTTATCTCGCTATGGTACAATGCGTTCCCACCCAAGGGCAAGCACCGCCAAGTTGTAATTCCCCAGTTTATCTCGCTATGGTACAAT
>JAILNL010000113.1 GCA_024691625.1 Schwartzia sp. (in: firmicutes) | reverse complement strand
CGCTAATATGCGTCACGAAGTAATTGCCCATAACATAGCGAATGTCAATACGCCGCACTACAAGCGCAGTGAGGTTGAGTTTGAGCAGATGCTGGCCCGCGAGCTTTACGGAGATCTGGAGCAGGAGGGCAAGCTGAAGCTGGTCCGCACCAGGGACAATCATCTGCCCATCGGTCATCTGCCCATCCGGGCGGAAGCAAAAGAGGTCGTGGACAATACGACGATTATGCGTACCGATAAGAACAATGTGGATATTGACATTGAGATGGCGAGCCTTGCGAAGAACCACATTTATTACAACGCCCTTATGACGGAAATCGGGAGCTACATATCCCGCGTAAAGACATCCATCACTAGTACGGAAGGCTGATAAAGGAGAATTGTTATGAGCATGTTCACTGGAATTGACGCGGCAGCTTCGGGACTTACTGCTGAACGTCTTCGCATGGATGTTATTTCCAATAACCTTGCAAATGCAAATACGACACGTACACCTGAGGGCGGCGCTTATCACCGCCGGTACGTAGTTTTTGAACCCCGTGAGCAGTGGGAGAAAAATCAGACCTTTGCGGGGTATCTTTCGAATGCTATTCAGAAGAAAATGGGAAGAAAAATAGGCAGAGGAAACGGCGTTCGTGCAATACGCATTGAAGAGGACAGGACACAGGGGCCTCTCGTATACGATCCGGGACATCCGGACGCGAATGCGGACGGCTACGTCGAGCGTCCTAACGTAAACTCTGTCGCTGAGATGGTCGATATGATTACGGCTTCCAGAGCGTATGAGGCGAATGTTACGGTGATTAACTCGGCAAAGAGTATGGCTTCTAAGGCAATGGAGATTGGCAAATAATATAGATTACCAATGAGGGGTGGAAACCATGGAGATAGAGCCTTTACAGATGACTCCGGTACGAAGCGTTAAAATGAGCGCTGAAAGCCATCTTGGCGAAACGCTTCCTGAGTCGGAGGTCAAATCGTTTGGGGAACTTTTGACAGATGCACTTAAGGAAACGAATGCACTGGAGAATAAAGCGACTGCTTTAAATGCAGCTCTTGCTGCAGGAGAGATCGATGATGTTTCACAGGTCGTTATTGCAAGCCAAAAAGCGGATATCGCGCTGAACCTTATACTTCAGGTCAGAAACCGTGCGATTTCCGCGTATCAGGAACTCATGCGCATGCAGGTCTGATAACGCACGGGGGTAAGTGAAACAAGTCGAAGGGATTGAGAAGATGGCAGAGTGGAAAGAGAGATATCTGCAGCTTTGGAATAAAACGACCAAGCAACAGCGTTATATTATGCTCGGAGCGGTCGTGCTGCTGTTTGCCCTGATTCTGGGAAGCAGTTATTTCTACGGAAGCAAGCCTGACCTTGTACCTTTGTTCACGAACATGGAAGCAAAGGATGCCGGTGAGGTTGCAGCAAAGCTGAAAGAATCGAAAATCCAATATGAGGTACAGGAGACGAAACAGGGGGTTACTATCCTTGTTCCGTCTAAAGACGTGCACGGAGCACGCCTTGACCTCGCTACGCAGGGACTCCCGCGCGGCAATAAGGGTTTTGAGATATTTGATGACAGTAAGCTCGGTGTTACCGAGTTCCAGAACAAAGTAAATTATTTGCAGGCACTGCAGGGCGAGCTGACACGCACGATTGAGCAGATTGCCGCGGTTGACAAGGCCCGGGTGCATATCGTACTTCCGGAGGACAGCCTCTATAAAAAGAATGAGAAGCCTGCTACGGCTTCCATTATGCTGAAGCTGCGTCCGGATAAAAAGCTTTCCAAGAAAGAAATCAAGGGTATTGTAAACCTCACGGCGCACAGTATCCAGAGCCTTACACCGGAAAACATTACTATTGTTGATGATACCGGAAAGATTCTCAACGATCCTGATGAGGACGAGGAGAAGAATGTAAGCAATCAGACGATATCGCAGCTTGAGATGACCCGCAAGGTCAAGGAACGTATGCAGAAGGATGTACAGAGCCTTCTGGATCAGGCTCTCGGCGAAGGCCGTGCCTTTGTACGTGTCAATGTAGAGCTTGACTTTGACCAGCGTCAGACGGACCGTCAGATATTTACTCCGGTCGTCGACGAATCCGGAATTATCCGCAGCCAGCAGGATATGAGCGAGAGCTATAACGGTACCTCGAACAATCCGGGCGGCCCTGCGGGTGTTCAGTCGAATGTTCCAGGCTATGTTGCTCAGGCTGAGACAGCAAATGCTCAGTACGAGAAGAAGGAATCGACTAAAAACTACGAAATCAACGAGGAGAAATCCAAGATTATCGCGTCGCCGGGCTCTATCCGCCGCGTGAATATCGCAGTTCTCGTCAATGATGATATTACACGGGCACAGCAGGACAGCATCCTGCGCTCGGTGTCCTCTGCCGTAGGCATAAACGCGGAACGCGGAGACACGGTTTCCGTAGAACCGCTGCCGTTCAGTACAGAGCTTGCTGACCGCCGTGCTGCTGAAGAAGCCGCAGAACGTGCTCGTCAGGACCGCAACTTCTACATGACGGTTGCCGGTGTGGTACTGCTTTTGGCACTTATTGTCGGCGCAATACTGCTCCGCCGCCGCAGACTGCGGTTGGAACGCGAGGCTTACGAGGAAGAACAGAGGCTGCTGGCTATTGCTGAGCAGGAGCGTCTGGAGGAAGAGAGACGTATGGAACAGGAACGTGCAGAGCTTATTGCTGCCGGACAGGTTCCGGAGGGACTTATCGACGAAGAACCGCAGCTTACGGAAGAGGAATTGCGTACTCTTTCGGAGCGCGAAGCGATCGAGAAACTCATCAACGAGAAGCCGGCAGAGGTGGCAATGCTCGTCAAGACCTGGCTTTCGGAGGATTGATAAACTATGCCTGATATGTATGATGAAAGTGAACAGGAGATGTCCAACCAGCAAAAGGTTGCTATCCTTTTCATAACGCTCGGACCGGAGAACTCGGCAAAGCTGTTTCAGCATATGGCTGACGATGAGATCGAGAAAATAACTCTCGAAATTGCCAGCCAGAAGCAGGTAACACCGCGTCAGAAGGCGATGGTGCTCAGCGAGTTCTACCAAATGGCGATGGCTAAGAACTATCTGTCGACCGGCGGTCTCGAGTATGCTCAGAGTGTCCTTGAGAAGGCACTCGGCTCTGAAAAGGCTGCAAACATTATCAGCCGTCTTACGACGAGTTTGCAGGTTCGTCCTTTTGATTTCCTTAAGAAGACAGATCCGTCACAGCTTTTGAACTTTATACAGAATGAGCATCCGCAGACGATTGCACTGATTATGGCGTATCTTGACCCGGATCAGGCAGCGATAATTCTGGACTCTCTTTCACAGGAAAGACAGGCCGAGGTTGTCAAGCGTATCGCTATCATGGACCGTACTTCACCTGAGGTCATCCGTGAGGTTGAGCGCGTGCTTGAGCGCAAGCTGTCGTCTTTGGTTACGCAGGATTTCACCACGGCAGGCGGCGTAAAGGCTATTGTCGAGGTTTTGAATCGCGTCGACCGTACAACAGAGAAAACTATTATCGAAACGCTCGAGGTCGACAATCCGGAGCTCACAGAAGAAATCAAACGTCTCATGTTCGTATTCGAGGATATTGTTATGCTGGACGACCGTTCGCTGCAGATGGTGCTGCGTGAGGTCGACGGAAAAGATTTGTCGCTTGCCCTCAAGGCGACACCGAAAGAGGTCGCTACGAAGGTATTCAAGAATATGTCTACGCGTGCAGCAGAAATGCTGAAGGAAGAAATCGAGTTCATGGGTCCTGTTAAGATTCGTGACGTCGAAGAAGCCCAGCAGAAGATCGTCAATGTCATCCGTAATCTGGAGGATAAGAGCGAGATTGTTGTTTACCGCGGAAAGGGTGACGAGATGATTGCCTAAGATTATCAAGGCGTCAGTTTGGGATGAAGCCCCATGCGTTGTCAAGGTTGATTCGCCGGCGGGGGCTAAGGCTGCCGGAACAGGCGCGGCAAATAGAAAAGGTGCCTTATCGGGTAAGCGTGAGGAGACAGCACGCCGCCGCAAGGCACATGATGAAAAAGCCACAAGCGAGGCTATGATGAAGGATGCTTTCGCCAAGAAAAAAGAGGCGGAAGCAGCTTTGGAAGAAGCCCATGCGGCAGGAGCCATGATTAAGGCCGATGCCGAAAAAGAAAAGAATGCTATTCTTGAGGATGCACACCAGCAGGCTGATGTAGTGCTGGAAAAAGCACGAAGCGACGGCCGTGAGGAAGGAATTCAAATCGGCCGTGAGGAAGGCATCGCTCAGATAAGAGAAGAAGAAAAACAGATTATCCTTGATGCAAACGCCAAGGCTGAAAAGACTTTGGAGGATGCAAAAAGGGAATCGCAGATGTATGTGCAGCAGGCAGAGGACCAGATTGCTCAGATGGCAATGGAAATCGTTGAGAAAATTCTGCCACAGCATTTTATAGATGTACCTACGCTGGTGCTCCCGCTGGTTCAGAAGGCGCTTTTGAAGGTCAAGGATCAGCCGTCGGTTAATGTCCGTGTTTCGCCGGACAGCTATGATTTGGTACTCATGGCACGTTCGGAGATGCAGAACCTTCTTGAAGGAAATGCGCTGCTTGAGGTACATTCAGACGAGAATCTCGGTCCCGGTGACGTGATACTGGAAACACCGAACGGGGACGTAGATGCGAGACTTTCTACTCAGCTTGAGTCAATAAGGAAAGCAATACAGGATGTCATGTCATGATTGAACCCAACCTCAAAAGATTTTCCCAGGCAATTGAAGAAAGCGAGCCAATCAAAATGAGCGGCAAGATTGTTCAGGTCATCGGACTCGTCATAGAGTCCAAGGGCCCGAATGTAAGCATGGGAGAGCTTTGCTATATAAAATCCAGATTTCCGGGGGTTGAGCCGATTCCAGCGGAGGTAGTTGGCTTCCGCGAAGGCAAGGTCCTTCTGATGCCGGTCGGTGACATGGCGGGCATCGGGCCGGGATGTGAGGTAGTCTCGGCACAAAAAACACTGCAGGTCAAGGTAGGTCCGCAGCTTCTCGGACGTGTGCTGGACGGACTGGGCAACCCGATGGACGGGAAAGGCCCTATCATCAGCAAGCTGGAGTATCCGCTGCAGGCATCGCCGCCGGATCCTTTGCTTCGTCCGCGTATTCATGAGTCCCTTTTCGTTGGGGTCCGTGCTATTGACGGGCTGATTACTTTGGGCTCCGGCCAGCGTATTGGTATCATGGCCGGAAGCGGTGTCGGTAAATCTACACTTCTGTCAATGATTGCGAGAAATACTGAGGCTGATGTCAGCGTTATCTCTCTGGTAGGAGAGCGTGGACGTGAGGTACGCGACTTTATTGAGCGCGATCTTGGAGAGGAAGGCCTGAAAAGGGCTGTTGTCGTCGTTGCTACATCTGACCGCCCTGCGCTTGTGCGTATCAAGGGAGCTATGACTGCTACGGCGATAGCGGAGTATTTCAGAGACCAGGGCAAGAAGGTAGTATTAATGATGGATTCTGTCACACGCTTTGCTATGGCACAGCGTGAGGTCGGACTTACCATCGGAGAACCGCCTGCCACACGAGGGTATACTCCTTCGGTTTTCGCTTTGCTTCCGCGGCTTCTTGAGCGTGCTGGAACGAGTGATAAGGGGTCTATTACAGGTATCTATACCGTTCTTGTTGACGGTGATGATATGAACGAGCCTATTGCAGATGCCGTTCGAAGCATTCTTGACGGTCATATTGTTCTGTCGAGAGCAATCGCGGCGCAGAACCATTTCCCGGCCATTGACGTTCTTGCAAGCGTCAGCCGTGTTATGAGCGATGTCGTTGAGGATGAGCACATGGCGGCAAACCGCAATATGCGCGCGCTGCTCGCGGTATATAAGGAAGCCGAGGATTTGATTCATATCGGCGCTTATGTAAAGGGCTCGAGCAAGAAAATTGATGAGTCAATTGAAAAAATTGATGCCATCAATGAATTCCTCTGTCAGGGTGTCTTTGAAAAGACAACCTTTGAACAGACAAAACAGCAGCTTGAGGGGATTTAATCTCCAATACAAGAGCAGGGGAAAGCAATGAAGAAGTTCCGCTTTAAACTTGAAAAATATCTTGACGTCACGCGGCGCAAAAAGGAAGATGCCGAGCTGAAATTCGCAGAGGCAACACGTCTTTTGGACGAAGCGCGTGAATATCTGCAGGTGCTTTTGCAGGAGATGGCAAAAGGCCAGCGTGATTATGCGGAGCTTACGGCTGAGGGAAAGCGTATTACAGTCGGGACACTCACGACGTATAACAGCTTTTTTAACTGGAAACGTCAGCAGATCGAGCAGCAGCAGCAGGTAATACTGCAGCGTCAGGCGGACAGGCAGGCATGCCTCAAGGAGCTTCTGAAGCTCATGAGCCGTCTTAAGAGCATCGAGCAGCTGAAGGAAAAACGCCTTCAGGAATACAAAGATGAAATTCTCTTTGAAGAGAACAAGATGCTTGATGAAATCGGTCTTCAGCTTTACATGAGAAATACACGTCAGGAGGCGCATGCATAATGGATTTATCGTCGCTTAACGCGGTAATGCAGCGTGTTGCGGATATTGAGTACCGCGTCGGAATGCGCCGCAGACCGGGTGGAAATACAAGCTTCCAGTCCATGCTTGATGAACAGATGAAGACTTCATCTGCAAAACGGGGTTCGGACGGGAATGCTGTTAATCCGACCACAGCGGCTTCAAATACATCAAGAACGAATCCTTCAGCTCCTTTTAACGGAGTAGCCTCTGCTACAGGGCTTGATGCGGGATATCATGATGTAATCGCCGCGGCTGCGCAGAAATATAATGTAGATCCCGCGCTTGTTTCGGCTGTTGCCGAGGTTGAGTCGGGCTTCCATCAGGATGCTGTCTCGGAGGCAGGGGCGGTAGGCATAATGCAGATTATGCCGGATACGGCCGCTACTCTTGGAATAAATCCGTACGACGCACAGCAGAATATTGACGGCGGAGCGAAATATCTCAGCCAGCTTCTGCAGTCCTTCGGCGGAGATATCAAAAAGGCAGTGGCTGCGTATAATGCCGGTCCGCAGGCGGTACGCGACCATGGAGGGGTACCTCCGTATGGCGAGACAGAGGCTTATGTTGACTCTGTGCTTGACCTTTACAAATAAATGACGGCTGCCGTCATTGAAAACAGGTGAAGTTATGGCAGATAAAAAGGACGGGGAAGCGTAAATGGCAGATACAAATGGACAGCCTTCGAAAAAGCGGCGCATCCTTAAGGTGCTCGCAATGCTCTTCCTGCTTGTCCTGTTGATTGGTGCAGGTTTTTTCGTCGGAATATATCTCCGTATTTTTGATGTAGATAAAATCAATGAGAGCATGAAGCTTTATGATATGCCTGTCATCGGACAGTTTTTTGTGAAGCGTCAGGGCGGTGAAACGGAGACAGAGCAGGCGCAGACTGCTGAAGCCGATAAGGCGCAGGCTGATAAGGACAAGGCGAAGGAACCGGATAAGGACAAGGCAAAGCAGAAGCCTGAGGAATCCAAGCCGGTTGTACTTACAAAGGCTGAAATTGAGAAGCAGAAAAAGGAGCAGCAGGCCGCAGAGAAAAAGCGCGTTACGAAGCTGGCACGTCTCTACAATGAAATGAAGCCTAAGGATGCCGCGGCTATTATGGATGCTCTTAATGATGATATTACAATTGCTATTTTGCAGCGTATGGATGAATCGCAGTGTGCGAAGATTCTCACGGCGTTTGAACCTGAAAAGTCGGCAAGGCTTACTCGGGTCATATATTCCGGAGCACGTTCCAGAATGAGTTCGCCGGGAGATGCCGAAAATGCAGAGCCTAATCTGCCGATAGAACCGGCAGAGCAATAATCAGGGCTCAGGCTGCAGAGGGGAATGAGGTAAAACGGATGATAAAGCTCACAAAATTTAATTCTGAGGTAAATAAAAAAGGAGTTTTCATACTCAATGCCGAAATAATAGAAACAATAGAGGAAACTCCTGATACAGTTGTCACTCTCATCAATGGAAAAAAGCTTATCGTTGATGAGCCGATGGATGAGGTAGTAAGGAGAGTCATGGCATACCGCCGTGCGCTGCAGAAGTATTGAGGGGATTCGGAAGCACAGCTTCCTGTATCGCATAAATTATGAAAAGAGAGTAGAGGAGTGATTGAGAATGGCAGACGAAAAGAAACCGGCAGACGCAGCCGATGAGGGTAAAGAAGCGGAAGCCCAGGCCGAGGGGAAGAAAAAGTCTCCCATTATTATTATCGCAGTCTTAGTTGTAGTCGGCCTCGTATTGGCTGCAGGTATTTCTTACTTTGTTGCGACAAAGATTCTGTCGAACTCCGTAGCGGAGGAAGGGGCACCCCGTTATCATGATCCGGGCGTGTTCATTAAGCTCGGCGACGCGAAGGATGGTCTTCTTGTCAATGTCGGAGGAATCAAGGGGGGACGTTTCCTCAAGGTTGGCATTGTTCTCGAAATGAATCCGGGAAAACAGGATAATATCAAGGAAGGCAAGCTGAATCCTGTTGCTGAGACAAAGATGCTGGATACGGTACTCCAGATTCTGCGTTCGGAGCCGCTGGACGGTTTTGATGCGCAGAAGCAGGAGGCTTTGAAAGATAAAATCAAGGTCAAGGTGAACCACACGTTGGGTGAGGGCTCAGTTTACAACGTGTACATCACAAGCTTTGTCCTCCAGTGACAGGCGAAATCCATATCAAAGGGAAGGAGGGTGAAGATTGGCAGATGACGTACTGTCTCAATCTGAGATAGATAAGCTTCTGTCTGCAATTTCAAGCGGTGATGTTTCCGCAGACGAAGTTAAGGCAGAAGAACAGCAGAAAAAAGTCAAAACATATGACTTCAAACGTCCTGATAAGTTCTCGAAGGACCAGATTCGTACATTGCAGATGCTGCATGAGAATTTCGGCCGCATGCTGAACACTTATCTGTCAACTAACCTTCGAAGTCTGGTAGATATAGAGGTCGCTTCTGTAGAACAGCTTACCTATCAGGAATTTATTCAATCATTGGGAAATCCGAGCGTTATCGGAGTCCTGGCGGTTCCGCCTCTTAAGGGCAACATAATCATGGAGCTCAATACGAGCATTGCGTTTTCCATTATTGACCGTGTGTTTGGCGGAACGGGAGCGAACACGATTAAGCCTCGTACGCTGACGGAAATAGAAGAAGCGGTTATTCGAAGAACTTTTGCGAAAGCCATTGAACATTTCCGTGAAGCATGGGCGAACGTGGTACATATAACACCGCGTCTCGAGGTTATGGAGGCAAATCCGGCATTCGTTCAAATTGTTCCGCCGAGTGATATGGTTGTCATCATCACTCTGAAGATAACGATTGGCGAGGTCGAGGGATTCATGAATATTTGTATCCCGTATCTTGTTCTCGAACCGATTATGTCGAAATTGACAACGACCTTCTGGGTAGCGTCCTCCGTTTCTAAGGAGAACCACCCGGAGCAGGTTGAAATATTGCAAAAGAAGATAGCCAAAACGAAGGTGCCTTTCGTAGTAGAGCTTGGGTCAATAGAAATATCCATTCGGGAGTTCCTTACACTCGGATATGGAGATGTTCTCCAGCTTGATACGAAGGTCAAAGATGAACTGTCGTGCCTTATCGGCAAGAGGAGAAAGTTCTTCTGCAGGCCGGGTACATTCGGAAAAAGAGCTGCCGTACAGATTACGCGAGTAGCTCCAGAGGGAGATGAAGATACAGATGAGTGATGATATGATTTCGCAGGAGGAGATTGATGCCCTGCTTAACGGCGGCGGTGCAGCTCCACCGGCAGACAGCGCACCTGCAGCTGATGCAGCGGAACCCGCTGCTGATGGTGCAGCGGCTCCGGATCTGGGCAGCCCCTTGTCCGACATGGAGAAGGATGCGCTCGGCGAGATCGGCAACATTTCCATGGGCAGTGCTGCAACAACGCTTTCTGTGCTGCTTGGTCATAAGGTTTCGATTACTACGCCGACGGTATCTGTCGACACAATGAATTCTATCCGTAATACATATCCGCTGCCTTATCTCATTGTTGAGGTCGGGTACACGATTGGTATTGATGGAAATAATATTCTTGCCATTCAGGCGCAGGATGCGTGCATTATCGCAGATCTCATGATGGGCGGCGATGGAACAAATCCGCCTGAAGACCTCAATGAGATTCATATGAGCGCTGTCGGAGAGGCAATGAATCAGATGATGGGTTCTGTTTCCACGTCTCTGTCGACGATGTTCAATAAGAAGATTGATATTTCTCCACCGAAGGTCAATCTTATCGACCTCGGCTCCGAGGATAAGGTAACGGAGATTGTTGGCGGGGACGATGTTGTTGCGAAAATTTCTTTCCGCATGGAGGTTGATGGACTCATCGACAGCCAGATTATGCAGATTCTTCCGCTCGGTATCGCAAGGGAAATGGTTGAAAGCCTCATGAACAGCAGTAAGGCTGAGGAAGAGGTGGCAGCACCGCCACCGGCACCGGCACCCGCACCTGCGGCTCCGCCACCGCCGCCGGCAGCTCCGGCAGCACCGCCTCCGATGGCAGCAGCACCGCCTCCGATGGCACCTGCTCCACAGGCAGCGCCTATGATGCAGGCTCCTATGCCTTCGTATGGACAGGCTATTGCACAGGG
>JAILNL010000081.1 GCA_024691625.1 Schwartzia sp. (in: firmicutes) | reverse complement strand
ACTCACGCCTAAGCGCTTTGGGCAGGCTCTCACAGGTCCATTCACACTGCCTCTCATGTCGATCATCACACCCCCGGCTGCCCGGTTATCGACTCGCTGTAATGAGGTAATGCTGTGCTACTATTTCCTGTTCAACGATTTCCTGTATTAACTTACGATATTACATATGATAAAGCTAAACGTAATATGTGTCAATACAAATTTGTAACTTTAAGGATATTTTTAGAAAAAAAAGTCTTCTAAATGTTAACTTAAAATTATTTGCTCTGCAGACGGTAGTACTTTTTCTTTCCTTTTCTCACAATAGCAACGCCATCGACAAAATCAGCCGCCTGAAGTACATAGTCAACATCCGTTACCTTCCCGTCGTTGAGAGTAAGTCCGTTCTGTTGAACCAGTCTGCGGCCCTCACCCTTGGAAGCGAAAACACCGTTCTGAGTCAAAACATCAATAAGTTTTTCCCCGCCGGAAATAGCAACCTCTATTGTCGGCATATCCTCTGCGGAACCCTTTCCGGAAAACAGAGCTTCGGCAGCCTCTTTTGCTTTCGTTGCTTCTTCCTCGCCATGTACAATCTTCGTAACCTCGAAAGCAAGTACCTTCTTGGCTTCGTTAATCTCCGCATCCTTCAGGGCGCCCAAACGGCGTACCTCATCCATAGGAAGGAATGTCAGCAGAGCAAGGCATTTTTCAACATCAGCATCATCAACATTACGCCAGTACTGATAGAAATCATACGGGGAAGTCTTTTCTGCATCGAGCCAAAGCGCTCCGCCTGCAGTCTTACCCATTTTCTTGCCGTCACTCTTGGTCAGCAGCCTGTTGGTGAGTCCGTATACAGCTGTATTACTCTTACGGCGGTTTAACTCAACACCTGCAATGATGTTTGACCACTGGTCATCTCCACCCATTTGAAGCTTACAGTCATATCTACGGTTCAATTCAAGGAAATCATACGCCTGCATGACCATATAGTTAAATTCAAGGAAAGTGAGTCCCTTGTCCCAGCGCTGTTTGTAGCATTCAGCAGCAAGCATACGATTGACTGTAAAGCAGGCGCCTACATCACGAAGCAAATCAATGTAATTCAGCTTGCGGAGCCAATCGCCGTTATTGACCATAATAGCCTTGTTATCGGAAAAATCAATGAAACGGGAAATCTGCTTTTTAAAGCACTCACAATTATGCTCAATATCTTCGTCTGTAAGCATTTTGCGCATATCAGTACGACCGGAAGGATCTCCGACTGTACCTGTTCCGCCGCCCACAAGACAGATAGGAACATGACCTGCACGCTGCATATGCGCCATTGCCATAAGTGCTATAAAATGACCTGCGTGAAGGCTGTCCGCCGTCGGATCAAAACCGATATAAAATTTAACTTTTTCAGTCTCAAAAAGCTTCCGAAGCTCTTCTTCATTTGTGCACTGCGCAACAAAGCCCCGTTCAACTAACGTATCGTATACATTCTGTCCCATCAAAGAAGCTCCTTTAATTAGTTTTTACCTTTTCCCATATTTCCTGTCATGCTGGGAGCTGAAGGCGCCGGTGAAGCCGGTTGTGAAGGTGCACTTTGTTCGCCTCTGCCGGATTCATTTTTCGACGGACGCGGAGCGGGTGCAGTATTCTCTGTTTCCCTGCCGGTTCCTTCATTTTTCTTTCGCCCGTTGGCTGCAGGTTTGTTTTTCTTATCTTCTGCAAGTTCACTGATGGCATCTTTATATGAAGTAACACCTTCAAATTGTTTTACAGGCATATCTTTAACAGCCTGCTCCATAAATAAACGCCAGATTGTGGCAGGCATAGTTCCGCCTGTCATACCGTCAAGCTCGCTGTTATCATCACAACCTACCCATACGCCTGCGACAAGATCTGTCGTATAGCCTACAAACCATGCATCGCGATAATCACTTGTCGTACCGGTTTTTCCTGCGGCCGGACGTCCGATATTGGCACCTGTTCCTGTTCCGCGCTGTACTACGCCCTGAAGCATTCCAGTAAGCTCATTGGCGCTGCTTTCGCTGATTACCGTGCGCTTCTGCGGGTTTGCCTGTTCCAGTATTTTTCCGTTTCGGTCCAAAACCTTGAGAATAGCAACGGGTTCAATATGGACACCTTTATTTGCAAATGTACCGTATGCACTGGTAAGCTCCAGAGGCGTTACACCTTTTGTAAGACCGCCGAGAGAAGCCGCAAGGTTTCTGTCGTTCTGGGATCCTTCGAGTACAAATGTAGTAATGCCCATTTCCTGCGCATAATATATCGGCTTATCAATTCCGAGCTTCTGCGCGATTTTAACAGTCGGAACATTCAATGACTGTTCAGCGACTGTCCTTAAAGTAACCTTGCCGTTAAACGTACGGTTATAGTTCTCCGGTTCCCAGTCCCCAACTCTGATTGGGCTGTCCTCTATAATTGTTGATGCAGAAAAATTATTTTCCAATGCTGCCGCAAAAACAAAAGGCTTAAATGCGGAACCCGGCTGACGTTCAGCCATTGTAGCACGGTTGAACTGGTCTGTGCCGCGTCCGCCAACCATGGCTTTAATCTGACCTGTATGAGGGTCAATCGCAATCAAAGCACCCTGCGGCTGCTGAATCCCTTTCGAGTCTGTTTCAAAAGTAGGGAGATTAGCCATTGCATTCTCGGCTGCCTTCTGCATATCCATATCAATTGTGGTATAAATTTTAAGTCCCTGCTGATAAACAGCATCAGCACCGTATTTATCAATAAGCGTCTGAGTTACATAATCAATGAAATATGAAGCCGTTGTAGTATTCGTCGTTTTCTGCGGCTTTATAAGCTTCATTTGCTCCTTTTTCAGCTTATTTGCAGTAGCTTTGGAAATATAGCCGTACTTAGCCATCTGATCCAATACTGTGGACTTTCTTTCCTGTGCGGCATCCAGATTATTGAACGGAGAGTAATAATTCGGACTCTTTGGAATACCTGCCAGCATAGCACACTCATTCAAATCAAGATCTGCGGCATTCTTGCCGAAATAAGTCTTTGCGGCAGCCTGAACGCCGTATGCACCCTGACCGAAATAAATCTGATTCAGGTACATCTCCAAAATTTCCTGCTTCGTATACTCTCTTTCAAGCTGAAGAGCCAAAAACATTTCCTGAATTTTTCTCTTCATCGTACGTTCCTGAGTAAGATATGCATTTTTTGCGAGCTGCTGCGTTATTGTAGAACCGCCTTCAGCTACTTCACCACCGGAAATATTTGTCCACAAAGCACGCATAATTCCGCGTGGGTCTATTCCGGAGTGTTCATAGAAACGGGCATCCTCGACAGCAACAAAGGCATCCTGAAGCCCTTTTGGAATCTGATTCAGCTTTACGGGAACACGATTTTCAGCTGCGTGAATATTCGCGATCTCGTTTCCGTTAACGTCATATATCTGCGAAGATGCGGACGGCGTTAAATCTCCGGCAAGATTTGGTTTTGTATTCATACTTGCCGTTAAAAAACCACAGCCTATGCCTGTAAGCATAACGACAACAACAATCAAAAATCCGAGAAAGATACGTCCTATATTGCTTTTCTTCTTCGACTGCGTCTTTCGCTTACTGGCCGATTGCTTTTCCATTAAAAAAGCCTCCTTCATGAATCTTTTCCATTTTACCATAAATTATAAAAGAACGCAGTCTTATTTTAAGTAAACTACAGTAGCGCCCGAACCGCCTTCATCAATATCCGCAAAAACGAAGCTTTTTACGCTGCGGTGACGTTTAAGATATTCGTGTATTCCTTTTCTGAGAGCACCGGTTCCCTTACCGTGTATTACCAGTATTTCTTTCAATCCGGCAAGCTCGGCATCATCAATAAATTTTCCGATAACCTGCTCTCCTTCATCAACCATCATTCCGCGAATATCAATTTCACGGCGGACATTCTGAGCTTTCTGCAAAAGCTCGCGTGCTCCGTTTTTCATACTTCCTTTTTCAGCCTGAACCTTTTCTGCCCTTGAAACAAATCGGCAGGAATCTGCAGATACCTTTGTCGTCATGTTTCCAAAGTCTACTTCAATGGATTTTCCTTTTTTCGAAATCACTCGCCCTTTTTCATTCAAAGCAGTGACAAAAACGATATCCCCTATTTCAAGCTTCTCTGTATCAATTCGTTCTTTATATATTGTATTGGTTTTAAATTCAGGACGTACAGAATCAGATAACTCGGATAAACGGCCTCTGGCATCCTGAATTGTGCTTTGCCGTTTTTTCACCCCATAATCATTGAACTGATCTTTGAGCTCCTGAATAATCTCTTCAGACTCGCGTCTTGCCCGACGGACAATTGTATTTCCTTCGGCACGTGCCTTCCTCAAAATCTGAGTTTTCTTTTCCGACAGCTCCTCACGCATTTTACTGAGCTTTTCTTCCAGTTTTCTTGCGTGCTCCTGACGTTCACGAATCTCTTCATTGCGCTGCTCGTAAAGAATCTTTTCCTTTTCGAGCGCATCAACAACGTGCTCAAACTGTGCATGATCTTCACGAATCAATTCCCGTGCGCGCAAAATCAGCGCCTTGCTGAGTCCAAGTCTCTGACTGATTGCAAAAGCATTACTTGCACCCGGAATACCCGTGAGCAGACGATATGTCGGACGAAGTGTCTTCAAATCGAACTCTACACACGCATTCTCAATTCCCTCATGCGTATAAGCAAAGGTTTTCAGTTCCGAATAATGTGTCGTGGCAACAACCGCAATATTTCGCTCATGCAGTGTCTCAAGTATAGACATTGCAAGCGCAGCACCTTCCTCAGGGTCTGTCCCTTCTCCCAGTTCCTCACGAAGAACCAAACCTCCGCTTTCCGCTTTTTCCAATATATCAACAATATGCCGAATATGTGAAGAAAATGTACTTAGGCTTTGTTCTATGCTCTGTTCATCTCCGATATCCGCATAAATGTTTTCGTAAAACGCAACATCAGAATCTATTTCCGCAGGAATAAAGCAACCGGATTTTGACATAAGAGCAAGCAATCCCAGTGTTTTCATGCTTACAGTCTTGCCGCCGGTATTAGGACCTGTCACCAAAAGCATGGAATACTCCCCACCCAAAGCAATATTGACAGGAACAACAGCATCCTTACTGATTAGCGGATGTCTTGCCTGTTTAATATCGGTCAGACCGGACTTATTCAGCTTAGGCCGTGTACCGTTCATCTCCACGGCCAGCTTCGCCTTTGCAAGTGTAAAATCCATTCTGCCCAGAATCTGCATGTTCTGAGAAAGCTCAGAAGAAACCTTTCCTATCTCCTGTGAAATTCTGCGCAATATGCGTTCAATTTCCTGCTTTTCCTCCAGCGTCAGCTGCTTCAGATCATTGTTCAGATTGACTATAGCCATAGGCTCAATGAACAACGTAGCACCCGTTGCTGACTGGTCATGAATGATACCCGGAAATGCGTAACGGTATTCCTGCTTTACAGGGATAACGTAACGGTCATCACGGATAGTGACAATGCTGTCCTGAAAGAATTTCTGATACGCGGGATTATGAAGTGTTGCAGAAAGCTGAGTTTTTACGTCGCGCTCGGCTTTTCTGATACCTTTGCGGATTCGTGCCAACTCTATGGTAGCTTCATCGCGAATTGCCCCATGCTCATCTACAGTATTTTCCAAACGCCGCTCAAGCTGTCCCAAAAGCTCAATGTCATGTGCCCAGCCCTTCAAAATCGAAACTTCCTGCTCGATTTCCTTGAAGTATTTTTTTACGGCACGCATAACAAACATTGAATCTCTCACAAGAAGCAATTCTTCAATGTCCAGAAAAGCACCTCTTTTTACCTTTTCAAGCTGTTTTCTGATATCACGCATACCTCCGATTGGCGGCATAGCTCCTGACTGAAGCAAAAGAAAAGCTTCTTCTGTCTCGTCCAGCAGCCGCCAAGCATCATCAAAATCTTCAGCAGGGCGCAGCTTATCAGCCAGCTCTTTTCCTAGGACAGAACCGGCTTTATCCACAAGTAACTGGCGAAATTTATCAAATTCAAGCGTCTTTTCTTCTTTTTCCTTCATCAGAACACCTTTTATCAAAGCTTTAGTTCTTCAACGAGACATGGGCAGAAACTTTTGCCAAGTCATAAAACCCCGCGGAAATAGTGTCCCCGGGTAAAGGACTGCCCTTCAAATGCCTCACAGCGAAGCTGCTGCTCTTCAGTAAGCTCTTCGTTATATTTCATAAAATCCTTGAAAATAGAAACAGAACGGCGTATTTCTTCTTCGTTCAAATATGCCCCGTCAATTCTTAGACGTTCAACTCCCATCTTCGCAAATTTCATTGCATGGGGAAGCATACTCAATATCTTTGAATTAAGAATATGCATATTGCAGTCTGCGTCATTTACCACAGGGAACTCTGCTCCCATTCTGTCAGTCAGCTTAAATCCACCGCGCATACACGGCGCACTGCACGCACCGGAATCAACATTCCCAAGAAAACTTCCAAGGACACAATAAGCGGAGACCATAAGCTCTAAACGACCATAAACAATGCATTCCACAGGAAGCGGTGCTTTTCCGGCGATTGAAGCGACCTGCTGCAGATTGAGCTCAGGTGAAAGTGTCGCCCGAACAACTCCCAGCTCCTTAAGATGCTGTATGGTCTGCCCATTGTAGGATATAAGCGAAAAATCACTCTGCACGGGAAGTCCTGCTTCCTTTGCCATATAAAGAGAGCCTATGTTATGAACAAGAACCGTATCTGCTCCGATATTTTTCCATTCCTGCATCATATTCTGCATTTTTACTGCAGCAGCTGCACGTAGAATACGCGGAGTATTAAAATCTACAGACTTATTATATTTTTGTGCATACTCAGCTACGTCGCTATATTCCTTCAGGAAAAAATGGTGATGCGAATACGAGTCACCGCCAAAAATAATTCCGTCTGCCCCTGAATCTACAGCAGCTTTTGCTTTAACAACGGAATCGACACGAACGACAAGCTTTGCAGACTTATCTTTGTTTTTCCTTTTGTCACAGGCCGGAAGAGATTTATTCGCATTGATTTCGCTCAATGAAACTCTCTTATAGCCTTCCAATCGTTTCTCGTCCAGTACCTCCGATGCCTGTCTTCGGAGATTGTTCAAAACGCTGACAGGAACGATTGCATTATCATCAAGCTCCGCCGTAAAATTTCTTAATTCATATACGGTTGTGCCAAGTCTGGAAAGCTGCTTCTGCAGCACCTCAACAGAAACAGGAGTCTTTTGCGCCTTTTCGCAAATAAAATCCGATACTATTTCCGCTTCTGCTCCGTCAGCCGTTTTGAAAGAAACCTCAACCGGCTTTCCTATCCTTGCAATAACACGGCAATCAACAGGAATACGGCGCACAGGAGCACCGTTTTGAAATGTACTGCGGGCTTCCTGCATCAGCTTTGCGTCATATACACGGAAAACACGGTCATGAACCTTTACTGTTTTTGCAAGAGGAAAACTGATTTCCTCTCCTGATTTTGCTTCTGTTACAGAGCGTCCGTTTTCATTCTTAATATCGGACAATGCTGTGGTTACGCGGCCACCGACCTTAACCCAAAAATCAAGCTCGTCGCCCTCTGTTACATCCGCCGATAATTTTACGAAAACCCTTTTGGACGAAAAATCATATTTTGTTACCCGTCCTATAAGAAGCCCGCGATTATTTGGACGACGGTCGCTCATCAGATTTTTTCCCGGATTGTTCAAGAGGAATCCCGTTGTGAAATCCCTATTAAATATCTGAGCAAGACGACGATGACCTTCATCTTTATCTTTATCGCTATCATTTTCAAGACCGTATATACGGTCCAGCTCTTTTCTGTACGTGCTGACAACAACAGAAACATACTCAGGGCGCTTCATACGGCCTTCAATTTTCAGGGAAGCTACTCCTGCCTCAATAAGCTCGGGAAGTATGTCTATCGTATTCATGTCTCTCGGAGACAATAAATAGTTGCCTGCACTATCTCCCAAAACATCAGTTCCTTCGTCATTTACCAAAGTGTAGGGAAGGCGGCACGGCTGAGCGCAGCGTCCGCGGTTTCCGGAACGTCCGCCAATCATGCTGCTCATAAGACACTGTCCTGAATAACAGACACATAACGCGCCATGGGCAAAGCACTCTATCTCAACCGGGCTCTTCCTGCATATTTCACGGATTTCATTAAGTGACATTTCACGGGATAAAACGACGCGTGAAAATCCCATATCAGCCAATGCCAGTACGCCTTCAAGGTTATGTACCGTCATCTGCGTACTTGCATGCATAGGTAAACCGGGTACAACACTTTTTGCCACACGCGCAACGCCTAAATCCTGCACAAGAATTGCATCCGCGCCTGCGTCATAAAGGAACCGAAGATAATCTGCCAGCTCTTCCATTTCGTTGTCGCCGACAATGGTATTGACTGTGATATGGATTGCCACACCGCGCAAATGCGCAAATTTAATGGCTTCACGTAAATTTTCGCGGTCAAAATTGTCCGCGTAGGCTCTGGCTCCGAAAAGATTTCCAGCAAGATATACTGCATTCGCTCCATTTTCAATTGCTGCCGTTAGAGCCTCTCTGCTCCCTGCCGGAGCCAAAAGTTCAATCATTTTCGTTTCTCCTGTTTTTCTTTCTTGGCAATATCGGATTCAATTTCTTCCATCACCTTTTTCTGCATATTTGCTTTTTCCTTTTTGCCGTCACGATACATCAGATAAAACGCAACAGCAGAAAGCAGTGCGGCGGTTATATATAAAATCATCAGCTCGGGATCATCTAAAATACTCCACCATGAGTTTAAAATCTTATCCAAAACATTACCCCCATCGTTTAGCAAGAAAACACACTCTGGCTCAGAGTGTGTTGACGTATACCATAAAATTGTTATTCTGCGTCAGCCTCATCAGGACGCTGCGCGTCAGTTTCATCCATACTCATCAGCAAAAGCTGCTCTGCCTGTTCACTGTTTATATCAGGCTCAGGAAGGGCAGGCAGTTCATCCAAGGACTTTAATCCGAAGGAATGTAAAAACGTCTCCGTAGTACCATAAAGAAACGGCCGTCCTATTACATTTTTTCGTCCGACCTCTGTTACAAGCTCACGGGCAACGAGCTGCGCCAGAACTCTTTCGACCTTTACCCCTCGAATCTTCTCTATTTCCTGCTTCGTAATAGGCTGCTTAAAGGCTATGATGGAAAGTGTCTCCATCGCAGCACGGGACAGCTTTCTGTCTGCTGCCTCAGCCAATTTCTCCACATAAGCAAACCACTCCGGTCTCGTGACCAGCTGCCAGCCTCCTGCTGTTTCCTGAAGCATGATTCCATGTGTTTCCAAATCACTGTCCAAAGCGTCAAGCAGCTCATGCAGAGATTCTTCGTCAACCTCAAGTATCTCACAAAGCTGTTTTTCCGAAACAGGCTCTCCACCGGCGAACAGTACAGCTTCAAGCGGTTTTTTCATGTCATTCAAAAACATAGCTTTCTTCTTCACGCTCCAGTTCAGGCGTCCAATCCTTACGAATACAAATCATTATCGAAGCAAACAGCATGTTTTGACGAACCACAACACGATGTCTGCGAATCAGTTCCAGCAAGGCCAAAAAAGATGCTATAAGTTCACTTCGCAGTCCTGAAACAAATACAGATTCAAATCGTATTTCACCATCAGGAGCCTCTGAAAGCAGCGTCAGAATTCGGAGCATCTGATCCTCTATCCGATATTCCTCCTGTGCAACAATCACATTTGGAATTGTCAGCTCTTTCCTTACTGCTATGAGTCTGCGAAAAGCGTCCCACAGCTCCGTCACGGAAAGATTTTCCGGCGGAATGTGCTTTGTAGGCAGTTCTATTGGCTCACGACTGAAAAAACGGCTCTGTACTTCCGCTTTGTCCTCAAGCACGGCACTAACCTGTTTGAACTGCTGATACTCAAGAATCCTCTCCAAAAGCTCCTGCCGCGGGTCTTCCTCTGCAACTTCCTCCTCCTGACGAACCTTTGGCAGCATCATGCTTGACTTAATCAAAAGCAATGTCGCCGCCATGACAAGAAACTCGCTTGCTATTTCAATGTCGAATTTTCTCATCTGAGTCAGGTAATCAAGGTATTGTTCAGTAAGCTTTGAAATAGGAATATCGTAAATATCAATTTTGTTCTTTTCTATCAGATGCATTAAAAGGTCCATAGGGCCTTCAAACACATCCAGCCTTACCTCATATTTTTCCATAAATCAAAGACCTTCAAAAAAATATGCCCGCCGCTCCGGTAAGAATAGCCGCGTAAAGCGTGATGATAAACCGCGCAATCGGAACAAGAATATAGCTGAGAATAGGTGTAGCAATCATGACTACAAAAATCAGGAAGCTGTACCGCTCAAGTCCCAAAAATTTATACTGCATTTCGTAGGGCAGCATCTGCATAAATACCTTTGAACCGTCCAACGGCGGCAGCGGTATTAAATTAAAGATACCGAAGTTGATATTATACAGTACGATAAGCCACAACACCTCGTGCAATCCCACCGACATCTGCGTCCTCAAAGCAACTGTATAGAACACTATAACCGCCATAGCAATAAACGCAATAAAGAAATTCATTGCAGGACCTGCGAGAGCTACAAGTATTTCCCCCTTTTTGGGGTCTCTGAAATTAGACGGATTAATAACCACAGGCTTTGCCCAGCCAAAACGGGCAATCAAAAGCATAACCAGTCCTATCGGGTCTATATGAGCAGCAGGGTTTAATGTCAGCCGCCCCATCATACGCGGCGTAAAATCACCCATTGCAACCGCGACACGGGCGTGTGCATATTCATGAAGTGACAATGCGATTATCAGTCCCGGAATGCCGGCGATCATCGACATAAAATCAAATCCAAACATAAATTTCCTCCAAACATTGTATTATTCAACGGTGTGCCATTTCCCAAAGAATTGCAGCCGTTGTCTTTGCATCAATAATCTCCCCTGTTTTTACCATATCATAAGCCTTTTCCAGAGGAACTATTTCAACATTTATAAACTCATCATCGTCAGGGTGTTGTTTCCCCGGAACAAGTCCATCGGCAACATAGATATGAATCCACTCATCAGAAAAACCGACTGTAGTTGCCAAAGTCAGTATTTTTTCCATGTTTTCTGCCCGATAGCCTGTTTCTTCCGCTAATTCCCTAACAGCACAATCCAAAGGGTCTTCTGTAGATGAATCAAGCTTTCCTGCCGGTATCTCCAAAGTAACACGCTGAACAGGGTAACGGTACTGACGAACAAGAATGACATTCCCGTCCGGAAGTATAGGAAGAACCGCTGCAGCTCCGGGATGCTTTATCCATTCCCGTGTAGTAGTATTGCCGTTTGGCAGACGTACCGTATCACAGCGGACATGTAAAAGACGTCCGTCAAAAACATTATTGCTGTCTATTTTTGTTTCGATTAAATCCTCGTACATTATTTTCATCCTAACTCTTAGTGCGTTTTCCGTGTTAAAAAGTCCTTCTTGCGGGCATCGGCATGGTCAATCATTTCTTCCGCACTCGTAAGAGCGGCTTTTGATAATTCTTTTCCCGATGCCATACGTGCAACCTCACGAATGCGTTCCTCCCGTGACAAATTTTTTACACAGGTGATTGTTTTACCTTCATTCGTTTCTTTGTAGAGATGATAATGAGCATCAGCCATACATGCTATCTGAGGCAGATGAGTAATGCAAAGCACCTGCTTGAAGCAGCCTACCCATGCAATACGCTCGGCGACCATCTGAGCCGTTTCTCCGCCGATTCCCGTATCAATTTCATCAAATACCATGCTTCCCACTGAATCATCATTTTGAGCGGATACCGTCTTAATCGCAAGCGCAATACGTGACAGTTCACCACCGGAAGCTGTTTTAGTCAGAGCCTTTTCCTTTTCTCCTTCATTTGCGGAGAACTGAATCGACACATCATCGAATCCGTTCGGCCCGGGTTCTGCTTCAGCAACATCTATCCTGAACTGTGCACTCTTCATTCCAAGAGCAGTAAGCTGGCGCCCGATAGATGAAGACAGCTTCTCTGCCGCTGCCTTTCTGAGCTTGGTAAGTTTTTCCGCCTCTTCGGTAAGCTTCTTATGAATTTCCTTCAACTTGGTTTCATCAGCTTCCAAATCGGCGTCAAAATTTTCCATCTTATCAAGGTCCTGCTGAATCTTTTTCTGATATTCGAGAATATCAGACACAGCAGCACCATATTTTTTCCTGAGTTTATCTATGAGATCCATACGGTTTTGCATATCATCAAGACGACGCGGGTCAAAATCCAAACCGTCCTTACAATCTCTTACCGTATAGAATATATCCTGCAGCTGATATGTTGCATCTTCAAGCGGCTGAATGACCGTACTCAGCTTGTCTTCATATCGTCCTGCCTGCTCAAGACACTGTTTAATGCGGGCAAGCGAAGAAAGAATCCCTTCGCTCTCATCATCACCGTCGAAAAGGCAATATGCCTTTTCAACATTAGTTGTAATCCTCTCGGAATTTGAAAGACGCTTAATGTCGGCCTCAAGCTCGACATCCTCACCCTCACGCAGCTGAGCCTGCTCAATTTCCTGCTCCTGCCAGCGAAGCATATCCATACGCTCGTTAAGGTCATCGGCCTGTGCTCTTTTATCCTCTATTGCCTGTGAAAGCTCTTTCCACTCCCGAAAAACATCTTCATAGCTTTTGAACTGAGAAAATACCGCACTGCCGCTGTGGTCAACAAGGTAAAGCTGATTGGCAGGCTTGAGTATGGAAAGATTCTCATGCTGTCCGTGAATATCTACAAGGCATTCGCCTAATTTCTTTAGAAAGGATATGGTCACATGACAGCCGTTGACAAGAATTACATTCTTTCCCTTGATTGTGTACTGTCGGGTGACAATCAGCGAATCCTCATCTGCATCAATTGCCTGTTCCTGCAGGATTTCCTGTACATCCTTTTGTCCGCTGATATCAAAGATAGCCTCTACACGAAGCCACTCACATCCCGTACGAATAAAATCCTCTGAAAGACGCCGTCCCAACGCAGCACCAAGAGCATCAATAAGGATTGATTTTCCTGCTCCCGTTTCACCGGTCAGGATATTAAGGCCGGAAGAAAATTCTATCTCAACATGTTCGAGTAAAGCAAAGTTCCATACAGTTAAAGTCTTGAGCATCTGCTCATCCCCTCAGTTAAACATGGTTTTCATTTTATCAGCAATAGAAGGAGCTGCTTCCTTGGGTTTGACCACTACCAAAATATTGTCATCACCGGCCAAGGTACCGATGATTTCCGGCCATTCCGCTCCGTCAATCGTAGAAGCGACCGCATTTGCAGTCCCCGGAAGCGTTTTCAGCACGATGATATTTTCACTATAATCCACGCTGGTGACAGAATCATGAAACATACGCTGCATTCTGTCTTTGGAAAAAAGCTTAGTATTATCCTTCGGAAATGCGTATCTGTACCGACCATCACCGGTAGGAATTTTGATAAGCATCAGTTCCTTGATATCACGGGATACGGTAGCCTGTGTCACCGCAATATGATGCGAGCGCAGAGATGCCGCAAGGTCTTCCTGGGTTTCAATAATCTCCGCTTCAATTATTTCCTTGATTTTAGCCTGCCGTGTCGACTTCAAATGTGTCACCTCCCATTATGCGTTATAGAGAAGCTTTGTACGTATCGTCTGGTAATAGTTCTTATCGTCAAACTTCACAATTTTAGCCGGAAGCGGTGCTTTACGGACAATAACCTTGTCCCCCGGCTTGATCTTAAAGGTTTCCTGACCGTCAAATGTAACAATTATATCCTGATGAAAAGCCGCAACACTTATTCTGACCTCATCATTTTCATCAATAACCATAGGCCGGGCATTGAAGGTATGCGGGCAGATGGGGGTTAAAAGAAGTACCTTTATTTTCGGATTTATTAAAGGTCCCCCTGCGGAAAGCGAATCCGCCGTAGACCCTGTCGCTGTTGAAACAATAAGACCGTCTGCCTTATAATCCATAACACGACATCCGTCTACCATCAACCCGAGATGCAGCATTCGTGCCGCACCGCTCTTGGTAACAACAACGTCATTTATCGCATGCCCCAGAAAATGCTCATCATCATCACCGCTTTTGACAAAGCCCGATACCAGCATACGTTCCTCAATATAGTATTGTCCCTGGATTATTTTTTCCAGCTTGCTTTCTATTTCGGGAAGCTCTATGTCTGCCAAAAAGCCAAAAGTACCGATATTTATACCGCATACAGGAATATCTCTTTCATAAAGACGGCGGCAAATGCCAAGCAGTGTACCGTCTCCTCCGATAGACAGAGCCATATCTATCGGATAATTTTCTATATCATCAACACCGTATTTTTCATAATCAAAAAACTTTGCCCCGTCCATTGGCATCAAAACGTGGACATCCCTGCCCTCATAAAAATCAACAATCCGCTTCAGAACCATGGGAGCATTTTCTTTGTCGATGTTAGGAAAAACTGCTACATTCAACATTATTTTTCTCTCCTCAACGATCAAGTGCCTGATGTGCTTCTTTCACAACATCCTTCATTCCGGCATCATCAATTTTCCCGTCCTCTGCCGACGGGTCATTAGATACCCACATGAGATACTCAATATTTCCCTCAGGACCTTTTACAGGCGAAAAAGTTAACCCGCGAACAACAAAACCAATCTCTCTCGCAAAACCAATTACTTCTTCTATTACCTTTTCATGGATTTTGGGATCTTTTACAACACCTTTTTTGCCTATGTTTTCTCTTCCTGCCTCAAACTGCGGCTTAATCAGCGCCACAACCTCACCGTTGGGCTTCAGCAGTTCTTTTACAGGCTCAAGAACCTTTGTAAGCGAAATAAATGCCACATCAATGGACGCAAAATCAATTAACTCGCCAACGTCTTCTTTTGTAACATATCGGACATTGGTACGTTCCATATTGACTACACGGGAATCCTGCCGCAGCTTCCATGCAAGCTGTCCATATCCGACATCAATCGCATATACCTTTGCGGCACCGTTCTGCAGCGAACAATCTGTAAATCCGCCTGTTGATGCCCCGATATCGGCCATAACCTTTCCTTCAAGGTTAATCGGAAAAGTCTTCAAAGCCTTTTCAAGCTTGAGTCCTCCACGACTGACATACGGAAGTGTATTTCCCAAAATTCTTATCTCCGCATCTGTCTTTACCGTGGTCCCTGCCTTATCAACCTTCTGACCGTTGACAAGAACAAGACCTTCCATGATAGTTATTTTTGCCCGCTCGCGGCTTTCGGCAAGATTTCTTTCTACAAGTAAAACATCCAAACGTTCTTTAGCCATTTCTATTCCTTATTCCGTGAATCAATAATTTTCTCTGACATCTGCTCAGGTGTCAGACCGCACTGCTCAAGAAGCTCGCGCTGAGTTCCCTGCTCAATAAACGCATCAGGCAGTCCAAAGCGCATCAGCGGGACACATCGGCCTTCATCAGCCAGCAGCTCAGCAACAGCTGCTCCGAAGCCTCCCGGCAGGACATTTTCTTCCATTGTCACAAGCATATCCATTTTGTCTGCCATCTGCAAAACACATTCTCTGTCCAACGGCTTTACAAAACGCATATTGACAACAGTACACTCAATCCCTTTATCTTTCAGCAATTCTGCAGTTTTGCAGGCAGCAGAAACCATAGTTCCTACCGCTAACAACGCAATTTTTCCGCCATTTTGAATAACCTCGGCTTTGCCGATAGGCAGCTCGCGGAAATCATTTTCGAGCGCAACGCCCACGCCCTCTCCACGCGGATAGCGCACTGCAGCAGGTCCGTCATAGTTTACGGCCGTATAAAGCATATTGCGAAGTTCGTTTTCATCCTTCGGTGCCATTACAACCATGCCCGGCATTGTACGCAGATAGGATAAATCAAAATTACCATGATGAGTCGCACCGTCAGCACCTACAATCCCTGCCCTGTCCAGACACAACGTGACAGGAAGATTTTGCAGACACACATCATGCATAAGCTGATCATAGGCACGCTGCGCAAAAGTAGAATATATTGCCACCACCGGATGAACCCCTGCTGCTGCCATTCCTGCTGCCAGGGTTACAGCATGTTCTTCTGCAATTCCAACGTCAAAATACCGCTCAGGGAAAACCTCAGAAAACTGCTTTAATCCTGTTCCCGCAGGCATAGCTGCAGTAATGGCGGTAATCGACTCATCCTTTTTCGCCAATTCAATCATTGCATCGCTGAACACAGATGTGTAAGACTTCGGACGTCCGTTTTCTTTGATCAGGTTTCCTGTGGTCACATCAAATTTTCCAACACCGTGGAACTTATCAGGTTCGAGCTCTGCAGGGAGATATCCTTTTCCCTTTTTTGTATGAACATGTACTAAAACAGGACCTTCCAAAAGGCGAACCCGTGAAAATACATCCTTCATAACAGCAATATTATGCCCGTCGATAGGTCCAATATAAGTGAAACCCATCTCTTCGAAAATTTCTCCGGGAACCAGAACAGCACGCATACTATCCTTCAGATACTCGGCTGTCTTGATTACCGTGTCTCCGATATGCGGAATACTCTTCAATATCCCCTTCAAATCCTCTTTTGCCTGTCTGTACTGAGGCGCAAGACGGATTTTGGACAAATACTCGGACATAGCACCAACGTTGCAGTCAATGCTCATACCGTTGTCGTTGAGGACAACAATCATATTTTTCTTCAAATCACCTGCATGATTCAAAGCCTCAAACGCTTCACCGCCGGTCATTGCACCGTCTCCGATTACTGCAATAATATGCTCTCCCCTGCCCATGAGATCGCGGGCAGCAGCCATTCCAAGCGCAGCAGAAATCGAAGTGCTGGCATGTCCAACGCCAAAAGTATCGTACGGCGACTCTTTCCTGCACGGAAAACCTGTAATACCATCCTTCTGACGAAGCTTTTTAAAGATTTCCCTGCGCCCCGTAAGAATCTTATGCGCGTATGCCTGATGTCCGACATCCCAAATCACCTTGTCGACAGGCAAATTGAAAGTGCTGTAGAGTGCAAGCGTAAGCTCAACCGCTCCCAGGCTGGGAGCCAGGTGGCCGCCGGTTCTTGAAACATTCTCAATGATGTACTCTCTCAGCTCTTTTGCCAACTGTGATAACTGTTCTATTGTTAAAGTATGCAACTGTTCCGGTTTCTCAATATATTCGAGCAGCATAGCCGTTTCTTCCACCCTGTTAATTTTTTCTGGAAATCAAAAATTCAACCAGTTCCTTGAGAAATTGCGCCTTTTCACCAAAAGGCTCCAACGCCTCTACAGCCTCATCGACAGCTTCCTGTGCCAATCGTTTGGCCTCCTCCAATGATGTTAACGTAACATACGTAGATTTGTTATTACGCTCATCACTTCCGACAGGTTTCCCGATAACATCCTGATCTCCGACCACATCAAGAATATCATCTGTAATCTGGAAAGCAAGGCCAAATGCTTCGGCATAACGTGTAAGTGCATTTAATTCAGCCTCATCTGCACCTGCGAGTATAGCTCCCGAACGTATCGCCGCACGGAACAAAGCACCTGTTTTCCCCATGTGCATTTTGCGCAGCTGCTCCATTGGGATTCTATGACCTTCCGATTCCATGTCAATCGCCTGCCCGCCGACCATTCCGTCAGGTCCCGCAGCCTGGCTGACTTCGCGGATTACACGGCAAAGGACTTCCGGTTCTGCTTTCTGACGCGTTATAACCTCAAAAGCCAGCGTAAGCAGAGCATCACCTGCCAGAGTTGCCATTCCGGCACCATAAACCTTATGATTGGTAAGCTTTCCACGGCGATAATCATCATTATCCATCGCCGGAAGATCATCATGAATAAGGGAATAAGTATGAATCATTTCAAGCGCACATGCGGCTTTGATATAATCCTCCCCGCGTCCTCCGACTGCTTCGGCAGCTTCCATCAAAAGTACCGGGCGAAGACGCTTCCCGCCTGCCATCAGGCTGTAACGCATCGACTCCGCAAGCGTTTTATCAAGTGCATTATCTATATTCAATTCCTGCTCAAGCGCAGATTCCAAAAGTGCCTGCTTTGCAGCCCACTCTGCTTTTAACATCGGCCTTAGTCCCTTTCTATTTTCAATTCGAGTTCCTGAACCTTATCATTTTCCTTCTTCACCATAAGATCCATTGCCTTTTCCGCACGCTCAAGAGATTTCATACACTTCTGAGAAAGAATTACTCCCCGGCTGTACTTTTCCATCAAATCAGCAAGATCAGGCTCGTTATTTTCCATATCCTGTACAATGCTCTCCAACTCTTCCAATGCCTTTTCAAACGAAGGCTCTTTTTCCTTAGGCATCATTACCCTCCTGACCGACAGATTCGACTTTGCTCATAAAAGTACCGTCTATTAAAGTTATTTTCAGCTTCATATCTTTCTTTACTTGAGAAATCTTACGGATGCTGCGTCCTTTTTCATCAGCAATAAATCCGTATCCTCTGCGAAGAACATATACAGGGCTCATCATATCAAGCCGCTGCATCGCAGTATTCAAACTGCTTTTCTTCTTCTGCATGTAAAAAGCCCTAAGGTTATCCAATTTTCCGCGCAGCTCGCGAAGCCTCTGAATCCTCAGCTCCAACCGCTGCATAGGTCTTTGAAACACAGGACGCGATACAACAGTCAGCAGTCTCTGACGCTTCATATCCATCCATCTGCGCCGAATAACATCCAAACGGACCGCAAGGCTGTCCAGATATTGAATCAGCTCCTGTCTGTCTCTTACCGCAAATTCACCGGCCTGCGAAGGGGTTGCGGCCCTCACATCTGCGGCAAAATCACATAATGTATAGTCAGTCTCATGTCCCACGGCGGATATTACAGGAATGGCAGAAGCAGCAACAGCCCTTACGACCGGTTCTTCGTTAAATGCCCACAAATCTTCCATTGAACCACCACCGCGTCCGACTATCAAAGTATCTACCGGATAATCAGTATTAAAAAACCTGATTCCTTCGGAAATTTCCTTTGCCGCCATATCTCCCTGAACCTGTACCGGATAAAGCACCAGCTGAACCGATGGATCTCTGCGCTTTACCACACGGTAAATATCATGCAGCACAGCACCTGCCGCAGAAGTTACAATTCCGATTTTCTTTGGAAACGGCACTAATTCTTTTTTCCTCGAAGCTTCAAACAGTCCTTCTGCAGTCAGCTTTTCCTTAAGCTGCTCAAACGCAGCAGCAAGAGAGCCTTTCCCCTCAGGTACCAAAGCCTCGGCATACAACTGGTAAACACCGTCGCGTTCATAGACAGAGATACTTCCTGTCACAATGACCTGTATACCGTTTTGAGGTTCAAACAAAAGCCGTGACGCATTGCTTTTAAACATAACGCATTTAAGATTTGACTGTGCGTCCTTTATTGAGAAATAGCAGTGACCAGACGGATATCTCTTGAAATTGGATACCTCGCCCCGTACCGCAATATTTTTCAAAAGCCCTTGGTGGTCCAACAAGCCCTTGATAAAACGATTTACTTCGCTGACAGAATGAACCATCGGGGACCCCCATATCATACGAAAAAGGCCAAGCCTAGTGCCTGGCCTTTATTATTATTTTTCTACCATTGCACCCAAAACACCGTTAATAAAGCGTGCCGAATCATCAGACCCGAACTTTTTGGCAAGCTCAACTGCTTCATTAATGACTATTCCCGGTGTTACATCTTCAATATACTTCATTTCGTACACAGCAAGACGTAAAATACTACGGTCGATAGCTGCCATGCGGGATAATTTCCAACCACGCGACTTCACGGAAATCGCTTCATCTATGGACTGCAGATTCTCTCTGGTTCCTTTAACCAAAGCACTTGCATATCCTTCATCGAGTTCCGATACCTTGCGAACATTCCCTGCCTTCCACGAAGATTCAACAGCTTGCCTCTGTGCTTCCTCTTCTTTATCAGGTGCAGGTTTAATCATATCAAGTTGAAAAAGTGCCTGCATCGCCGCTTCACGAGCGTGTCTACGACTCATACAATCCTTCTTTCCCTAATTCTTATCATGAAATAAATGCTAAAAAGCAGCTATTTCATTCTGTAAAAATCTCCACGGTCCATGTGGAATTTATCTTCCAGCCAAACTCCTCCGCCCTTATCAATTCTTCGGCCAATCCAAAGTCCGACACCTGCACAGAGCAGTACAAAAAGAACACGCCAAAAACCGAATAAAAGCACAAGAACTGCAAACAAAACACCGACAACCGTGCAGATAAAAGCTCCGCGCTGTTCCGCCCAGAGCTCCTTAATTAAAGCAATGGCTTCTTCTTTCATGACTAACTACGCCTCTTCTCAGACTACTCGTGGTCCTTTGGAAGGAGCCCCGCTAACAAGATCGGAAATTTCAACCTCGACTTTGCACGTCTTAACGCCAAGAACCTTTCCAATGTTATCAGCAACACTTTGACGCACTTCATCCGCAATTTCCGTAACCATAGTTTCCTGCCCGATAGTCAGCGTCAAATAAACATCCAGTTCAGATGAATCGTCCCCTGTATTTACCGCACGAACCTTTGATTTCACGCTGCGAACGCCGGAAACGGCGAGAGCAGTCTTTTCGACCAGGCTCCCTGCCGCCGCAATGGAAACAGAAACCTTTCCCGTAGCACCCGACAGAATCAGCATTTCGCCACGGGAACTGCCTTCGCTGCTTCCTGAAGATATCGCACACCCAAGAAGATGAACGCTCCACAGAAAAACAACTCCGGATACGGCAATCGTTTCCCATCTTGATAAAGCATATTTTATTTCATTCAGGATTTCATTCGTCGGCAATACATGCAAACACAGAACAATAACGCCCAATGCCAGTGCAGCAATAGCCAGCGAATAAACCAACAGTAAAAATCGGTTGATATATCCCATTCTATGCCTCATTCAAATCAACGAACCCGAACTTCTTCCTCTTCCTTTTCTTCCTCGGGGAAGCCAACACCCTGTACGTGGATATTTACTTCCACAACAGCAAGACCGGTCATTGTCTCGATAGCCTGCTTAACATTTTCCTGTACCGTCAGCGCAACATCAGGAATACGTACTCCGTATTTTACAATGATATAAAGGTCAATAGCAGCCTCTTTTTCTCCTACCTCAACCTTTACACCCTTTGCAAAATTCTTTTTGCCGAGCATTTCAGCGATGCCGCCGACAAGACCACCGCTCATTCCTTCGATTCCGTCAACCTCTGTTGCAGCAAGGCCGGCAATAATGCTGACAACCTCATCCGCAATACGAACTGCACCCAAAGCGCCCTTTTTGTCCAAGACTTTTGTATCCTCTGCCATTTAAGAACCCTCCTATAATGCATTTCTTTTGATTATAGCATATTCATGTATAAACATACAAACTTTACTGAAATTCTTGTGCTGTACGAATAAAGATTTAAACAAAAGAAAAGCTTCGCACCATTGTTATGATGCGAAGCTTTTTGAAATCTTTCTTATGCGCGCTCGATGTATGCGCCTGTACGTGTATCGATGCGAAGCTTGTCTCCCTCGTTTACGAACAAAGGAACTTTAACCTGGTAGCCTGTCTCAACAGTTGCCATCTTTGTTGCACCCGTTGCAGTGTTACCCTTAACGCTCGGTTCACACTCAGTAACCTCAAGAACAACTGCGTTCGGAAGGTTTACGCCGATGATACGGTCTTTGAAGGACTGAACGCTGACCTCCATTTCCTCTTTGAGGTAGTTCAGTGCATCACCAAGCTGATCCTTGCTAAGCTCAATCTGCTCATAGGATTCCATATCCATGAACGTGTACATTCCATCAGATTCGTAAAGATACTGCATATTTCTCGTATCAAGACGAGCCGGCGGCATTTTTTCATTAGGATTGAAAGTACGCTCGACAACAGCACCTGTCTCAACATTCTTCATCTTTGTACGAACAAAAGCAGCGCCCTTGCCCGGCTTTACATGCTGAAACTCAACAATCTGCCAAACGCTGTTATCAATCTCGATTGTGAGACCTGTGCGAAAATCTGTACTTGAAATCATAAATTTCTCCCCTTAATTAAATAATTCTATAAGTTTTTTGTCGCTTTGGGTAAGTGGCTCACTTCCCTCGGCTGTCACTAACACTGTATCTTCAATGCGAATACCGCCCCAGCCCGGTATATATATTCCCGGCTCAACGGTAACAAGCGTATTTGGCTCAAGATGCTCACATGAGCTGGACGGTGACAGGCGCGGCTCTTCGTGAATCTCCAAACCAAGACTGTGTCCTAATCCGTGCCCAAAGTACTTTTCGTACCCTTCTTCAGCAAAAAGTTCTCTTACAGCCGCATCAATCTGCTTACCTGAAGCCCCCGGTTTAACCAGTGCTTCTCCCAGCAGCTGTCCGTTCAAAACAAGAGAATAAATCTCCTTCTGCTTATCATCCGCTTTTCCAACACAAACGGTACGTGTAATATCAGAATGGTATCCTTTGTATACCGCACCAAAATCCATTGTAACAAATTCTCCCGAAACAATCAACTTTTCCGTAGCAACTCCGTGCGGCAGGCTTCCTCTTGTTCCCGAAGCAACAATGGTTGTAAAAGCCGGTCTTTCCGAGCCAAGCTCACGCATTTTCTGTTCCATGCGTGCGGCAACTTCTATTTCGGACATTCCGGGTTTAATATACGAAATAATATCTTCAAACGCAGCATCGCTTATCGAAACAGCTTTGCGTATGTATTCTATTTCTTTTTCATCTTTAATCACACGCAGAGAGTCCAAAGAAACAGGTGTTGAAAAAGAAGCACTGCCGCTCAGTTCTTTATCCATCCGGGAATAATTATTGAATAAAACAGCGTTGCCTTCAAAAGCAATCTTCTTCCAGCCTTCTTTTTTTATGACATCAGCCGCTTCCTTCCAGAGTCCGTGCTTTTGCTCAACAATTTCAAATTCAGCCGTCTGTTCAGCAGCCTGCTCAGTATACCTGAAATCAGTTAGCAAAACTGCTTTATCATCGGAAACGAGAAGCAAAGTATCATCACCGCGGAATCCGCTGAAATAATGAAGATTTACCTCTTTGTTTATAAGAACGGCGTCCACACCGTTTTCACGCAAAAAGCTCCTAAGTCTTGCAAGACGTTCTCCAATCATTTGGATGCCCCCATTTTCCTGAGAGCAATATCCAGCGCAGCAATGTAGCTGTCAACACCGAAGCCCGCAATCTGTCCCATAACAACGGGAGAAATAACTGAATGATGGCGGAACTCTTCACGTTTATGAACATTTGAAATATGAAGCTCGATAACAGGAACATCCACAGCAGCAATAGCATCGCGGATAGCAACACTGTAGTGGGTAAACGCCGCTGCGTTCAAAAGTATAAATTCAAAGCCGTTCTGCTTTGCCTGCTGTATTTCATCAATCAGTTTACCCTCATAGTTCGACTGAACAGAAACCAGCTCAACCCCTGCAGCCTTTGCACGGTCCTTGAGCATACCGTCAATATCATTCAAAGTAGTACTTCCGTATATCTGAGGTTCACGTGTCCCTAAGAGATTCAGGTTGGGTCCATGCAGCACTAATATTTTCTTCAAGATAGCCATCTCCTAATCAAGACTTCACATCACGGCGCAAAATTGTATATGGTTCAACCGGCTGTTCCATTTTTATGTATATAATCTGCTGCGGATGAGGAGCATCGGAAATGGGATTTCCTTCTTCGTCAAGCATATCCGAAAGACTCTGACGGAATCCCTTTGCCCTGGGCTGGAAAACCTCTATTTCC
>JAILNL010000063.1 GCA_024691625.1 Schwartzia sp. (in: firmicutes) | reverse complement strand
TTAACCACTTGACGATGGCGCCATGGCTCCATGAGTAGGACTCGAACCTACGACCGATCGGTTAACAGCCGATTGCTCTACCAACTGAGCTATCATGGAATATACAGCACATCAAGCGCTGCACGAATTATTATAGTCTATGCCGACTCAAAAAGCAAGCATTTTTTATTTTTTCAAAAAACAAATCAAATCCACTGTCAATCTTCTTTACGAAGGCAGCAGTTTTTGTATTTCTTTCCGCTTCCGCATGGGCACGGGTCATTTCTGCCGATTTTCTTGCGGCGGTGCTCATCAAGGGAAACAACATTGTCATCAGGAATATCCATTTTGCCGGACATGATTTCCTCTGACGTATGTCCCTTCAAAGACCACAGACGCAGGGAATTGTGGAACGCGATAAGAAGCGGAGCGATTGCGTGCTCTTCTTCACTTACCTTCGGCGTACCGAGGGTATCAATGTACTTAAGAACGTCCTTCATTTTTCCGCCATTCTGGAAAACAATCGTAATCTCGCCTACGACGTTTGCCGCACGGAGAACATCCATCTCATAAGCGTTCATGAAGAACTGTGCAAGCGTTTTATATGCAGGTGTTGCCTCAATATAGTTTTCCTCGCCGGCATCATACACCTTCGTATAGGAAAGCTTTGCATACGGAAGATCCGTATCCTTTACGCTGTTATAAAGCTCCTCCGGTGCCATGACCGTGTAATAATGCATGAGCTTTTCGCCGGTAACGACATTGTGCTGCCAGCATGCGCCGTTGAGCATAACTCCCATGAAATCGACGAATTTGAAGTTATCCTCGTCAACTTCAAGGAACGGTTTGACCTTTGCAAAGAGCTGGTCATAGTCAAGAACGCCGTAATAGAAAAGAATACCCGAAGCGATTCGAAGAACGTCAGTATTTGCGCCTACCGCCTTAGTAAAGGAGCCGCTGTCAAGACGGCGGAACTCTTCAAGGATTTCCGTAGGCATATACCATGCCGGTTTATTTTTGTACGCGCCGCTGATGAGAATACCGAGACTCTGGAAATAATCCAGACGGACCTCGTCAGTACGGAACTCAGTGGAAACACCGTCCATCTGAGAAACATGGCGCAATGCCTGATACTGCTCATCTACTATAGATACAAACCAGGAACGTGCAAAATCAACGATAGAAGGAACAAGCTTTTCAACAAGCTCGCTCTTATTAAGATTGCTTGTGCCGGAAAGTCCGACATTGTAGCGAATATCATCAAGCTCCTGACGTGTCAGCGTCATAAGTGCATTCGTAAGGCTGCGGTCCTCAGGAACTTCTCTGCGCATAATCTGCTTATGGCGTTTTTCCGCCTCTTCTTTCAAAAGCTTCTGCATCTCTTCGAGTGCATGCGTTTTTGCGTCTTTCTCCATTGTGAAAACTCCCCGCTTTCTAAATACTCAAACGTCGATATTATAACGCATTTGCTCCAGTTTTGCCAGTGGCAAAACTTCCTCTGTCAGCGTTTCACCGAGCCTGAGCCCCATACCTGCTAGGGTTAAAAAATTTCTTCCCCGTAAATCATGAAAATGAAAACCGGGAGTAACATTTATCCATACAAAACTGCGCTTATTTTTCAAAGAAATCCGAAATACCCTGCACGATTCCGTCAGCAGCTTTTTTGGAGCCCTTGTCCGAATAAAGCAGCTTTTCTTCCTTCGGATTTGAAACAAAAGCGACCTCAATCAATGTGGCAGGCATAGTCGTATGCTTCACGACATAAAAATTACATGTTTTTACGCCGCGGCTCTCCGTTCCGATTTTACGGTAAAGATTCTGCTGAATATTTGATGCCAGCCTGCGGCTTGATGCCGAGCCCTTGATATAGTAATACCCTGTTGTTCCGTTTGCACTGCGGCTTGAAAAGGAGTCCATGTGAATTGACACAAAAACATCCGCTTTTGCTTTATTCGCTACATCGCAGCGTGCCTGCAGCTCATCAATATCTGTTGCCTGCCTGTGCTTCGGAGATACCTCCGTATCCGTCGTGCGGGTCATTATGACCTTGGCTCCGGCTTCCTCAAGAAGGCGTTTGACCTCTTTTGCGATTTTGAGCGTGATAGTTTTCTCAGGTACCCCGCTCGGCCCTATAGCGCCGGGGTCTTCTCCGCCATGTCCCGGGTCAATGCAGATTTTCTTTCCCTTGAGCCTTGACGAATATTTCGACTCACGCTCTTCCTCTTCATCATCATCGTCCTCAGGCTCGGGTTCCTGTATCTTCTCTTTTTTCGGCTCGGGCTCCACCGTTTCTTCCGGTTTTTCCTTTACCTCTTCGGTCTCATCCTTCTTTTCGGGTGTAACGCTTTCTTCATTCTTTTCAGGCGTTACACTCTCTTCTTTTTCAGGCTCGGAAGGTTTTTGCGTATCGCTCTTTTTTGCAGCCGCTGTTTTCCCGAAGTCCATTACGACTCTGTAAGGCGCACTGCCACCCTCAACAGAAAACACATCAAAGCCGCCTTTAGCGGCATTTGTTTCGATAACAATACGCACGGTAGTCTTATCGAACTGAGCCGCACGAACCTTGGTCGCATGGGTGCTTGAAATCTCCTGACTGCGAACCACTCCGGGGCTGAGCCATGCTCCCGCAAGGTCCACAACCACACGGCCCGGATTTGACAGTACCATCGTACTGTAGTCAACTTCCTTCGTCGCATCCACAACAATACGTACACGCTCATCGGTAACTCCGATGCGGATATTTTTTATTTCAGCGAGGCCGGCCACCTGATCTCCGAATGCGCTTGCCCCGACTTTTACAGGCTGAAAAATCATCATGCAGATTACAGCCATCATCATAATAAAACGAAGCATCATTCTTTCCTGCTCCTTTGAAATTACAGCATATTCTTAAGAAAAGCCTTTGTACGCTCCTCCTTTGGAGCACCAAATAATTTCTCAGGACTTCCCTGCTCTATAATATTACCGTCTGCCATGAAAATAACATGATTTGCTACCTCACGCGCAAACGCCATTTCATGAGTTACTACCACCATAGTCATGTGCTCAGCCGCAAGCTCGCGAATAGTTTTGAGAACTTCTCCGGTGAGCTCCGGGTCCAGCGCCGAGGTGGGTTCATCAAATAACATTATATCGGGATTCATAGCCAAAGCACGCGCGATTGCAACACGCTGCTGCTGACCGCCTGAAAGACGTGCCGGATAGGAATCCTTTTTATCGTACAGACCTACTTTTTTCAGAAGCTCTTCCGCAACGGGCAGAATTTCCTCACGCGTCATCTTTTTGACCTGCATGGGCGCTTCAAGAAGATTCTCAAGCACAGTCATATGCGGGAAAAGGTTGAACTGCTGAAAAACCATGCCCATAGAGCCTAAAATCTTTCTTGCTTCGTTGCCTTCCGCATAAACGGCACTTCCGTTTTCTTCTTTTACAAGATAATCTCCGCGGACCTGTATCTCTCCCCTGTCAACCTCCTCAAGACGGTTGAGGCAGCGGAGCATAGTGCTTTTACCGGAGCCGGACGGCCCGATTATTACAAGAACCTCACCGCGGTGAACAGAAAAGCTGATGCCTTTAAGTACATCTGTGTCCGCGAACTGTTTATGAATATTTTTTACATTGAGCATGAGCTCTCCGTTACACGTCGTATTTGCCATAATGTGCCTCCAGCTTCTTAAACATCCATGTAAGCACTGCCGTCATTGCCAGATAGAATGCACCCGCAATAAAGAATGCCGTCATGTCAAAATCGCGCTGCACGATTGTACGCGCAACACGCAGAAGATCATTCATTGCAAGGATATAAATGAGAGATGTATCCTTTACAAGATTGATGGTCTCATTGCTGACAGGCGGAAGCACACGATGAATCATCTGCGGCAGAATAATGCGCCGCATGGTCTGCACGTAAGTCATGCCGAGAGTCTTTGCAGCCTCATACTGTCCGCGCTCAATAGACTGGATGCCTGCACGGAAAATCTCCGCAAAATAAGCCGCGTAGTTCAAAATAAACGCCAAAAGCGCAGACGGAAGCGGGTCAAATTTTATACCCACAAGCGGCAGCGCGAAGTACACAAACAAAAGCTGCAGCATGAGCGGCGAACCGCGCATAATCCATATATACAGCTCGGTAATCTTTCTAAGTACACCGATTTTCGAAATACGGGCCAGCGCAGCAAGCAGGCCCAGCGGCAGTGAAAGCGCAAGAGTTGCCGCAAAAATCTCAAGCGTTATCTTTGAACCCGCAAGGATTGAAAGAGTTGTTTCCAAAAATTTATCCATGTATATCTCCCTTTTTCTTTACCGCGCGAAAGGAAAAAAGCGGCAAAGCACTAACAGAAATATTCTACCTCAAATGGACATATAAAACA
>JAILNL010000047.1 GCA_024691625.1 Schwartzia sp. (in: firmicutes) | reverse complement strand
AGGGTTTGCAATCATCGGACCGAAGTCCGTCATTGCACCGACACCCATGAAAATAATCGGTGGGAAAATTTCGTAAGCAATACCGAAGTGAATAGCCATCATGACGTTCATTTCGTCCATGAAGCCTGTCTTCGGGAAATTTGCCATGATGCAGCCGAATGCAATCGGTGAAAGAAGCAGCGGCTCATACTCTTTGACGAATGCCATGTAGAGCAGGAAGCAGCCGACCAGCATCATGATGACGTTTCCGCCCGTCAGGGCCTGGAAACCACTGTCATTCCAGACAGATGCGATCGATACAACAAACGCATTCCAAACTTCCATTCTGATAATTCCTCCTTAGGCGGCTGACTGTCTTTTAACAGTGCCGTTTTTAGCAGACTGTGTTGCTCAGTGCCGTCGCGCGGGCATTGTTTTTCCAGACAGTGCTCTCAAGCGGGCGGACCGTAACGATGCGGGCTTCGCTGTCGTATGCTGCTACTGCAGCGGCAATAACGGCGATAACTGCGCTGTTGTCTGCTTTCGGAGCGGCTGCCGGTGCAGCCGCAGGAGCAGCAGCCTTAGGTGCCGCAGCCGGTTTCTTTTCCTCTTTGGCCTTTGCTGTCGGGTCGCAGAGGTGGATAAGACGAATCATTGCGCTCAAGCCCATCAGCACAGCAAAAACGATTGTCATGTTGATAAGCATGATGATGAATGGATTCGTGGTAACCGGATGTCCCATGTAAAATCACCTCATTTTTTGCCGGTCCGGGAAACCGACAGGTTTTACTTGCTTTCTTTCGTTGGGTCAGCAATATGGATCAAACGAATCATCGCGCTCAATCCCATCAGAACAGCAAACACGATTGCCATGTTGATGAGCATGATAATGAACGGATTCGTTGTCACCGGATGTCCCATACGTCTCACCTCACTTTCTTTGCAAAAGGAGCATGGCAGGTCTTTCGTTCCCCCTGTCATGTGCCTTGTGCTCCGCCGCTCCGCATCCGGCGGGAGCCATCCGGCATTTATCCTTTTTGGAATATTGCGGTTGTACACGTTTTATTTTCGTCTATCCCGCAATACAGGATTATTTTATACCGTTACGGGATTAGTGTCAATGAAATTTACTGATTATTTAGAGATTCACGACTTTTATAACATTTATATACCGTTGGCATAATTATTCCTTATATGGAAGTCTTATGCCATTTTATAATTTTTCGTTCAGATTTTACGAGTAAGATATTTCCCATTTTGGAATATACAGGTATAAAAAAATCCCCCGTTTCACGGGGGATTCAATAGGTTTGAGTTATTTACCGAGTTCGTCTTTTACAACACCGGCAATTTTGTTGCATATATTATTGAGTTCATCTTCGTCAGGGCCTTCTGCCATCACACGTATAAGCGGCTCAGTACCTGACGGGCGCACAAGAATACGTCCTGTCTCTCCGAGGGCTTTATTGCCTTCTTCAATAGCCTTTGTAATAGCTGCGTTCTCTTCCCATCCCTCTTTTGTTTTAACAGTGACGTTTATAAGCACCTGCGGATAGCTCGTCATCATGGCATTAAGCACAGATGCTTTCTTTCCGCTGCGTTTTACTGCAGAAAGTACCTGCAGCGCTGTTATGAGACCGTCGCCCGTCGTAGCAAAATCAGAGAAGATGATGTGTCCGGACTGCTCACCGCCAAGGCAGTGACCGTTTTGCAGCATATTTTCGAGGACATATCGGTCTCCGACCTTTGTTACCTCAACATGGCCCCCGGCAGCTTTCACGGCCTGATGGAAGCCTATATTTGCCATGACAGTCGTAACAATCGTGTCATTGGCAAGCTTTCCCTGCTTCATGCGGTCAAGTCCGCACATAACAAGGATATGATCTCCGTCGATGACTTCTCCCTTTTCGTCAATGCAAAGGCAGCGGTCAGCATCACCGTCATGAGCTATACCTAGATCAGCCTTATATTCCAGTACGGCCTGCTTCAGTGCGTCAAGATGTGTAGAGCCGCAGTTATCATTGATATTCGTGCCGTAAGGTGCTGCATTAATTACAGTGAGGTCGGCGCCGAGACGGCGGAGAACAGCAGGCATTACCTCGTAGGCCGCTCCGTTTGCGCAGTCAAGAACTACCTTCATTCCGTCAAGCCGCACATCTGTTGTGGAGAGAACATATTCAAGATAATGCTTGACGAGGTCGTGACGGAATTCCACTGTTCCTATTTCACCGCCATGCGGACGATAGAGTTCATCGCCGTTTTCAATGCGGTGCACGATGCTTTCAATCTCATCCTCTACGGCGTCCGGCAGCTTGTAGCCGTCTCCTCCGAAGAATTTAATTCCGTTGTCGTAGTACGGATTGTGTGAAGCGGAAACAACAATTCCCGCCTTCATGTTCATGGTTTTTGCAAAATATGCGACTGCAGGGGTCGGAACAATACCGGCAACAATTGCGCGGCCGCCTGCGGAAGTAATTCCTGCCGACAGGGCGGATTCAAACATCGTTCCCGAAATACGTGTATCACGTCCAATAATAATAGAAGGCTGTTTATCGTCCTCCGATTTTTCACTGAAATACAAAGTCGCCGCACGTCCGAGACGGTATGCCAGTTCCGGTGTAAGCTCCCGGTTTGCCACTCCGCGGACACCGTCTGTGCCAAAAAGTCGTGCCATGAGATAACCTCCAATGTAATTGAAAAACTTTCTTCTAATATAAAATCAACCTATAGTATGCCCGCTTTTTTTCAAAAAAGCAAGTGCCGTATTAACACCGTCCACAGCGGCGCTCATTATGCCGCCTGCGTAGCCTGCTCCTTCTCCCATAGGGAAAAGGCCCTGCGTCGATACCGATTCGTATGTATCACGGGAACGGATTATACGGCATGGAGCAGAAGAACGCATTTCCACTCCCGTCATAGGCGCTCCCGGGTCGTCAAACCCTTTGATTTTGCGCCCGAAGAAAGGAAGCGCGTCAGCAAGCGTTTTTGCTATCACAGGGGGCAGACATTCCCTAAGGTCGCACGGAATTACACTGGGCCTGTATGAAGGAGCAACAAGATAATCAGTGCTCCCCTTTCTGCCGGAAAGAAAATCTCCTACAGTCTGAACAGGTGCGCGGTAATCCCCTCCGCCTAGCCTGTATGCCAATGCTTCATATTCACGCTGGAGCGCAATTCCTCCCAGCACATCTCCCTTGAAATCTTCCGCCGCAACCTGCACCAGAAGCGCCGCGTTTGCAATGCCTGAATCACGCGCATAAAGGCTCATGCCGTTTGTAACAACACGACCTTCTTCTGATGCTGCCGCAACAACCTGACCTCCCGGGCACATGCAGAAGGAGTATGCTCCCCTTCCCGTTTCCGTGTCCTTGAAAGTCAACGCGTAGTCTGCCGCATGAAGCTTAGGATTTCCCGCATCCTCTCCGTACTGGCTTCTGTCTATAAGCTCCTGCGGGTGCTCAATACGGACTCCTGCGGCAAAGGGCTTTGCTTCCATGCTGATACCTTTTCCGTAGAGCATGTGGTATGTATCCCGCGCCGAGTGGCCTATCCCCAGAAGCACAGCGTTTGTCTCAATGCGCTCACTGCCGTTTACCACAACTGCCTTAATACCGTCAGAGGGTATTTCAATATCCGTAACGGTACATCCGAAGCGCACCTCGCCCCCGAGCTGCCGTATTCTTTCACGGATGTTTTTTACAATTCCGCGCAAAAGGTCAGTTCCTATATGAGGTTTATGAAGCCGCAGGATTTCATCAGGCGCGCCTGCTTCCACAAAAACCTTCAGTATATCCGCCATGACAGGGTCACTGATACGCGTGGTGAGCTTTCCGTCGGAAAATGTTCCGGCGCCGCCTTCTCCGAACTGCACATTCGTCGTAGTATCGAGACGGCCTCCGTTCCAGAAGTCTTCTATGGCGCGCTGACGTGCATCCACATCATCACCACGTTCCAGCACAAGCGGCGCGCAGCCTGCCTCGGCAAGAAGAAGCGCAGAAAACATTCCCGCGGGGCCGAAGCCCACAATAACAGGACGCTCAGACGCGCCCGCAATGCTCCTGACACGTTCAAACACAGACGGAATCTCATCAGGTGCCTTTGAGAGCTGCTTATCACGCTTCATGCGCTGCAGTATTTTGTTGTCGCCCTCCTTGGTTTCCACGTCAACCACATAGACAAATGATATGGGTGCTCCCCGGTACCTTCTGGCATCAATATTTTCACGGACAACGCGTAAACGCCGAACCGAACCGGCATCTATTTGCAGACGCCTCGCCACTGCTGCCTGCAGCGCCGTGTCATCTGCCAAAGGTATATTCAGATTAGAAATTCGTATCATTAGTTTCCCCCGTACAACAAAAGCACGGCCTCTGTTTTCAAAAGAGGCCGTGCATGCCTGTTTATTCTTTTTC
>JAILNL010000044.1 GCA_024691625.1 Schwartzia sp. (in: firmicutes) | reverse complement strand
AGAGGGAGCGTCACTTCCGAATCCTCGACCTGACGCGGGCCAAGCACGACATGACCAAACTCCACGCCCCTCGCCGTCTCCACGATGACATCGTCGCCTTTTGCGATTTCAAGCGGTCCGATGCCGAAATAATATATTTTGCCCGCTTTTTTGAAGCGAACGCCAACAATCGTCTGCAATGTATTCCCTCCTGTGCCGGCCCGTGAAAAGAGCCGCATCATTCATTTATTGCCGCAAGCCCGTATCAGATAAGCCTCTATCTGCAGTCTCGCATTTGCATTGGAGCCTGTGATTCTTCGCTCAAGCTCCTTTGTTAATTCCATAAGTTCAAAAAGCCGCGCCTCGGAAAAATCCGAAAGCAGCCTGCCAAGCTCTCCCGCAAGGTCCTTCTGGCTGACCTCCGCTCCGCTGTAAAGAGCAAGCATATCTCTGATTAATAGTCGAAGATAGCAGATTCTGTCGGCAAGCTCTTCCTGCCGGCATTTCCCGAGCCTTTCCCCCTCTGTCCAAACATCAGACAGCGGCATATTTTTGAAGCGTTTCAAAAGCCCCAGGACTTCGTCCCGAATACTGAGCGCACCCTCGTCCAAAAGACGTACGGCACGCCCAAGGCTTCCTCCCGAAAGAGGAGCTATTCCCTGCGCGTCTGATTCCGAAATCCCCCTGACACCCAAAAGCTTAACAAGAGTTTCCTCTTTCAGGGGTGCAAACGGAAGCAGCAGACACCGGGACACAATGGTGTCCAGCAGTGCCTGCTTCGCGCTTGTCACCAAAATAAAAACAACGTCTCCCGTGGGTTCTTCCAGTGTTTTCAAAAGGCTGTTCTGAGCGGCTTCATTCATCCGCTCCACCGAGTCCATAAGAACCGCACGCCTTTGGGAAAGCTTAGGAACACGGCCGATTTCCCGTTCGAGCTCGCGAATCTGTTCAATCTTTATGCTTTTTGCCGCACGTCCAGCAGACTCAGGCTCTACCACGTAAAAATCCGGGTGGGTACCGTCTGCCATAGCACGGCAGCTGCCACACTGTCCGCACGGCTCTCCGTCTTCCGAAGACATGCAGAGAAGTGCCGCCGCCAGAGCCTGTGCCGTTCTTCTTTTCCCGACTCCGTCAGGACCGTAGAACAGCAGCGCGTGCGGCAGTCTGTTTTCCGCAAGCATTCTTTTAAGACGGCCTACAGCCTCTTCCTGCCCGAGGATTCCCTCCCATGACGTTTCCATCAGCTGTAAAGGTCCACAAGCATGCCGCGGATTGCGTCCTGTCTTGCGACAATGGTCAATGCGTCTGCCTGTCCCAGTCTGATATCTTCGGCCATATCTTCAAGCTCACGGTCAATTTTACGCACCGTGGTATAGACCTTCTGACGGCCCATGCGGTCCCATCCCGCCGATGTATGGAGAGAATACATGCGTGATACTGCTTCACCTACAAATTCCTTGACGAGGGTACGGTATTCCTTGAGCTCGTCATAGGTCGGCGTATTGGTAAGACGCGCACCCTGCTCGTCAATCTTCTTGAGAAGTTCTTCAAGCTGCTCGCGTGTCAGACTGCCCTGCTGGTCTTCCAGCTCTGCCGAAAAATCCGTATTCGTATCAGCCACATGTGCGCGCCCGCTTGCACCCGCCTCACGGGACATTGACTGCTGGCGCTGTGTGGAAATCGCATCGATCTTCATACTTTTCACCTTCACTTCGGACGATATTTCGCCGCAGGCGGTAAATAGACACACCGCCCCATTGTCTTTTTATTATAACGCATTAGTTCATGTTTTGCCAACGGCAAAACTTCCTCTGACAGCGTTTCGACGAGGCGCAGGACATCTTTTGCCGAGTCATAACGCATTAGTTCATGTTTTGCCAACGGCAAAACTTCCTCTGTCAGCGTTTCCCACAGGACTAGCTTCGCGTCGCAACGAGGCACTGTCTTCGCCGAGTTATACCATACAATGCCGCCGGTAAAAAGAAAAAAGCCGAGCGCATAGGCGCCCGGCTGTAAAATTTTATCTCATTGTAAAATATTTTTGCTGAAATAACGCTCGGCGCGGTCTACAAATACCACCACAATATTCCCTTTTGCTCCGTCCTTTACGAGCTTAAGCGCTGCTGACATAGCTGCTCCTGCGGAAGAACCCGCAAAAATCCCCTCTCGCTTCGCAAGCTCCTTCACCTGTCCGAAGGCTTCCTCGTCCGTTATCTTATAAACCTTGTCCACCAGCTTAATATCCATGGTATCAGCGATAAAATCGTTTCCGATACCCTCTATCTCATAATCTCCGTGCTCACCTCCGCCGATAACGGATCCCACGGGATCTGCGAGAACTCCCTGTATTTTTGGATTCTTTTCCTTGAGATATTTTGTGATTCCCGAAAAAGTTCCGCCGGTGCCTGCACCCGATACGATATAGTTAATCTCTCCGTCAAGATCTTCAAAAATTTCAGGCCCTGTTGTTTCATAGTGTGCTCTCGGGTTTGCAGGGTTCTTGAACTGGTCCATAGTGACAGCCCCAGGTATGGAATCACGAAGCTCCGCAGCCTTTGCCTCTGCTCCGAGCATTCCGTCAGGACGGGGTGTTGAAACAATCTCCGCCCCCATTGCTTTCATAAGTGTCTGCTTTTCAGCAGAAAATTTCTCAGGTACGCAGAATATTACGCGATAGCCCTTGTTAAGTGCAGCAAATGCTATTCCGAGCCCTGTATTCCCTGCCGTGCCTTCGATAATCGTGCCGCCCGGCTTCAGCCGTCCGCTGCGTTCTGCTTCCTCAATCATTGCGCGCCCTACGCGGTCCTTTGCGCTGCCGCCCGGGTTCCACAGCTCAAGCTTTGCAAATATCCGTACGCCCTCCGGAAGGTCAAAATGTGTCAGCTCAACGAGCGGCGTATGCCCGATGAGCTCCTGCATGGATTTATAGTATCTCATTGTGTTATCCCCCTCAGCTGTTTCTTATTGCCTGATCCAAATCAGCAATCAAATCTTCCTTTGACTCAATCCCCACCGAGAATCGTATGAGGTTATCCGTGATTCCGACTTTATCCCTTGTTTCCTTAGGTATAGCCGCATGAGTCATTGTCGCCGGATGGCAGACGAGGCTCTCAACACCGCCAAGGCTCTCCGCCAACACAATAAGCCGAAGGGCTTTATAAAATTTACGTATATTGTGTTTTTCCGTCAATTCGAAGGATATCATTGCACCGCCGTTTTTAGCCTGACGGGCATTTATTTCATGTCCCGAGTGGGAAGGCAGTCCGGGGTAATAGACCTTTTTGACTTCGGGATTTTTTTCAAGCCATTCGGCAATGCCCTGAGCATTCTCCGTGTGGCGGTCCAGTCTTACTGCAAGAGTCTTAATCCCGCGTATCAAAAGGAAGGAATCGAAGGGGCCAAGTACCCCTCCTGTCGAATTTTGAATAAAGGCAACACGCTCTGCGAGAGACTTATCCTTCACAACCGCCAGTCCGCCTACCACATCGCTGTGACCGCCGAGATATTTCGTAGCGCTATGTACGACAATATCCGCGCCAAAATCCAGCGGACGCTGGAGATACGGACTCATAAAGGTATTGTCCACAATAGTGAGTGCACCATGCTTCTTCGCCACCGCAGCCACTGCCTCAAGGTCTGTTATTGTTAGAAGAGGATTTGCAGGGCTTTCTATCAGCACTGCTTTGACGTCAGGAGCCAGTTTCTTTTCAAATGCATCAATGTCAGTCATGTCCTCAAGAGCGTATGTGATACCAAAGTGATTAAACACCTTGTCCAGAACACGGAAGGTTCCTCCGTACACATTGCTCGAAAGAAGGATTTTATCTCCGCTCTCAAAAAGGCTCAATACCGCTGTAAGCGCAGCCATTCCGGACGCAAACGCAAAACCGTCTGTTCCGTGTTCAAGCTCCGCTATAAGCTTTTCAAGTGCCTGACGGGTAGGATTGCCTGTGCGTGAGTATTCCCATCCTCCGCGCATCTCCCCTATTCCGTCCTGCTGATAGGTGGACGTCTGATAGATAGGCACATTTACCGCGCCTGTCTGTTTGTCATTCTCATAGCCGGCATGAATAACTGCCGTTTCAATCTTCTCATAGCTTCCCATTTTTCCCATCTCCGTTATTTATCTTTTTTACTTTTTCTCCGCCAGGATGAAATGAATGTTTTCCATAGCCCTCTGATTGTCCATACGGTCATCGAAGAAGTGACGCTGAATATCTCTCGGGCCTTCATGACGGCGGATATTGAAGCCTTCCTCGTTGAGGATTGTGTGAATCTCCTCCACAGAAAATCCGTGCAGCATCGGCTCACCCAGCTTGCTGGTGATTTCCGTAAGCTCGCGGACGCGTCTCGGACGCTTTTCCGCAAAGGTTGTCTCATCAGGGAAGTCAAACACGAACTGACTTCCCGAGGAGGCGAGCTCGCCTATACCGCGCACGATGCGTCTGAAGCTCTCAGGCGTAAGATAATACGCAACACCCAAAAGCGAGAAGAAGGATGCGCCTGCCTGACAGAAGCCTGCTCTGAGAAGTGCGCGTCCGAACTCTTCCTTTTCAAAATC
>JAILNL010000041.1 GCA_024691625.1 Schwartzia sp. (in: firmicutes) | reverse complement strand
TACAATGCTTAAACAGCATATCTATCATACCGATTTTTTCTAGCTCTTGTCAAGGACGGCTGACAATATGAAAGGAACTGCGAATTTTCAAAAACGATAGATTTTTCATTTTCTTTGCAGTGTGGTTGATGTACAATACAAATAGAAGTTATGCAATGTATATTATTTCATAAATAGATGAAGAAAGGGTGGTTAAAGGAATGCTGAAAAAAACGAAGATTGTTTGCACGGTCGGCCCGGCAACGGAACGCAAGGGAGTTCTTGAGGCCCTGATGGCAAACGGAATGAACTGCGCGCGGTTCAATTTTTCACATGGAACACATGAGGAACAGAAGGAACGCATAAAAAAGGTTCGTGCAGCGGCAAAAAAAGCAGGCAAGGTCATTTCGTTTATTCTTGATACAAAGGGCCCTGAGATGCGCCTTGGAGAATTCAAGGACGGCAAGGTGCAGCTTGTTAAGGGCAATCGTTTCGTGCTTACGTATAAAGATACACAGGGTGATGAGACACATGTGTCGGTCAATCATAAAAACCTCTGGAAAGAGGTCAAGCCCGGTGATACGCTGCTGCTTTCCGATGGACTGGTCGGGCTTAAGGTTGAAAAAATCGAGGGCAAGGACATTATCACGAAAATTTTGAACAGCGGACCGATGAGCACGAAAAAACGTGTCGCAGCACCCGGTGTCACTCTCGGACTGCCGCCAATTTCCAAGCAGGATGAGAAGGATATCATCTTCGGTATTGAAAATGATATGGATTTCGTTGCGGCATCCTTCATTCAGCGTGTAGAAGATGTGCATGCCATAAGGGCACTCATCAAAAAACACGGCGGGCATATGGAAATTATCCCGAAGATTGAAAATCTTGCGGGCGTGAAAAATTTCGACGAGATTCTTGAGGCATCGGACGGCATTATGGTAGCCCGCGGTGATTTGGGCGTTGAGGTCCCCGCGGAGGATGTTCCTCTCATTCAGAAGGAAATTATTGAGAAGTGCAACAAGGCAGGAAAGCCTGTCATTGTCGCAACACAGATGCTTGAGTCAATGACTTCAAATCCGCGTCCGACACGTGCGGAGGTTGCCGATGTGGCTAACGCAATTCTCGACGGTACTGATGCAATCATGCTCAGCGGCGAGACTGCAAGCGGCGATTATCCGGTGGAAGCGGTGCAGACAATGAACCGTGTAGCGCTCCGCATAGAAAAAGCACTGAAATACAAGAGCCTGTTCGAGGGAAGAGGCATAATGCGCCGCGCGACAACCGAGGCCATTGCCCATGCAACGGTGCAGGTAGCATATGAAATAAACGCAAAGGCTATTATTACGCCTACCGAGAGCGGTTATACTACACAGATGGTTTCGAAATACCGCCCGAAGGCGGTTATTGCGGCCATGACTTACGATTCTGTTGTGGCGCGTCATCTGAATCTTCGCTGGGGTGTTGTTCCGATGCTGACCAAAAAGCGCTGGAAGAGCACAACGGAAATTCTTGAAACGGCTGCGGATATAGCCAAGGGCTACAGCCTTGTAAAAACGGGAGACCTTGCGGTTATAACCTCGGGAATCAAGAATGTTGCAGGTAAGACCAGTACGATGCGTGTTTATACAATTGACTAAAATAAGGAGCGATTTCATTGAATAAGAAAGCCGAGCTTTTTAACGAGTATGTTTCGACACTGGGAGACGATATTTTCAGCATACAGGAAACGCAGGATGATTTTGATACGGTACTTTTCCGTTCCAGTCTTGAGGTTAAGGACGGATATCAGGTGCCGATGATTGTTATTCTTGATAACACGGCCTATTCCATAGTCCGTGTCTGGGCGGCGCTTCGTTCTGTAACGGAAGAGAACAGCGCAAAGATTGCTGACTATATCAACCAGATGAACCGTCAGTTCAAATCCTTCAAATACTACGTAAACGAGGACGGAGACCTTGTGCTTGATGCCGTTGTTCCGTGTTCGGCAGAGAAGTTTGACGCAAAGCTCATGACTGAAATCATTGATTCAGCTTATGCGCACCTGCAGGAGGTATATGCTCTTATCGAGAGTGCTGTCGGTCACGAAATGGAGGCTCCGCAGGCAGACGGGGAACAATGAGTTGCTAACTTCCGTAAGATGTGGTAAGATGAAGCGATAGGTTTTAAATGGAGGAGGCAACACATTGCTTACGGTTTTAATGGTTCTCGACGCGCTTGTTGCGATCGTCCTCATTGCGGCAGTCCTGGGACAGGAGCCGAAGTCGGCCGGCATGGGCGGGCTCGATGGCGGCGGAGATACCGTTTTCAGCGGGAAGGCAAGAGGAATAGATGCACTTTTGGCGCGCATTACCGTGGTGTTTGCGATTCTTTTCGCAGCCATTACGCTCGTCATTGCAAAGATGACAATGTAAGAAGACGATTAAAGCGTTCCCGACGTAAAGCCGGGGACGTTTTTGTTCTTTGAAGGGACTTTCTTTACGCACTTTCGGAAGAGGGGTTGCTGGTGATACAACAGGGTGCCGGAGCGTTTTTTTTGCCCGGAGGAACTGACGGCGTACTTTTGATACATGGGCTGACAGGGTCACCGTCTGAAATGAGGCTTTTCGGAGAGGCATTGAACAAGGCAGGATTTACCGTTCTTGCAGTGCGTCTTCCGGGACACGGAACGACTCCTGAGGATATGGAGCATATGACTGTAGATGACTGGCGGGATGCAGTCGTCGACGGATGGAATATTTTATCCGCCATTTGTGAACGGACGGCAGTTGTTGGAATTTCCATGGGGGCGCTTCTCGCTCTTTGGCTTTCGACTGTGGAGCCTGTCTGGCAGGTGGCAGCATTGGCAGCACCGGTTTTTATCCGTGAGGCACGTCAGCTTCATCTGCTTCCACCCCGTGAAGGCTGCAGAGGGAAATTTCTTCCGCGCATAAGAAAGAAAATGCAGAATGTGCCGCCGGAATATGGTTTCTGTTACCGTGTTATTCCTTTTCTCTCTATCCATGAGCTTTTGAAAATGATTGCGGAGACGAAGGAGCAGCTTTCAAAGGTCAAAACACGTCTTCTGGTGGTACAGAGTGAGCGTGATCATACTGTGGATGCCGAGAGCGCAAGGTTTATCATGGAGCACGTGGGCTCATCGGATAAAAAGCTCCTGTGGCTAAAATCCTCGGGTCACCGTGTGATGCTTGACTGTGAACGGGATACCGTTTTTGAGAATACGATTGCATTTTTGAAGACAGGAGCAGTATAACCATGGAAGAAAAAGAACTTAACCGCAACCAGGCAGAGGGCGATGGATTTTGCTTCGGCTGCGGACCGAATAATCCCTACGGGCTTCACCTTGATTTTCGTGTAGAGAATGACCGTTTTGTGACGAAAAAGGTACTGACACGTGAATATCAGAGCTACGGAGGAACTGTTCATGGTGGCATCGTGTCTACAATGCTTGATGAAGCAATGGGCGGCTATCTTTATGAAATAAGCGGACAGCGTTCCGTCACGGCACGAATTGACGTACGCTACCGCCGTCCTACCCCTATTGGAGAGGAACTCACCATTGCGGGCTGGATTGATTCGAAAAAAGGAAATTTCGTCAAAATGAAGGCAGAAATCGCTCTGTCCGATGGGACGATAACAGCAGAAGGAACGGCTACAATAGCCGTAATGGAGTGAAATATGCAAAAAGAAATTGAAGAAAAGATTTTAACTTACATGAGAGAAAAGGTCCACCGTCCTATGCCGGCGGAGGAACTTGTGGACGGAATGGCTATTTCCGGCGCGGAGCTGGACGCTTTTTGGGAGGCGCTTTCTGCGCTGGAAAAACGTGCCGCAGTCATTAAAAACCGAAGCGGACTTTATGGACTGCCTGAGCACATGAACCTTGTGGTCGGAAAACTCAGCATGTCGGGCAAGGGCTACGGCTTTATCATTCCCGATGTGAAGCAGAAGGACACGGTTACGGCCGTCTTCGTGCCGGGGGCGATGCTGGACTCGGCGATGAACGGCGACCGCGTGGTGGCGCGCGTCACGCCGTCTGAGAGTCCGGGACGTTCCCGGGAGGGAGAGAGTATCCGCATCGTGGAGCGGGCGAATACGAAAATCGTCGGAACCTTTGCCTCGTCCAAGTCTTTCGGCTTCGTGCCGCCGGACGAACAAAAGATAGGACAGGACATTTTCATCCCGAAAAAATCCTTCGGCGGGGCGAAAACGGGCATGAAGGTCGTCGCCGAGATTACGAAGTGGCCGGAGGGACGCCACAGCGCCGAAGG
>JAILNL010000024.1 GCA_024691625.1 Schwartzia sp. (in: firmicutes) | reverse complement strand
TGGTAAAATACTGTATGTATTTGAAAGAAAAGCGACGTACAGACGTGAGTGAGTCGCTTTCCCATAAAAGGAAGTGTGAATGATGCGTCTTTATATAGCGGAAAAGCCCAGCATGGGCAGGGAGATTGCAAAGATTCTCGGTGCGCCGGTACGCAAGGGCGATGGATTTCTGGAAACACCCAACGGTATCGTGACATGGGGATTCGGACATATTCTTCGGCAGGCAGAGCCTGAGGAATATGATGAAAAATATAAAAAATGGAGAACGGAAGACCTTCCCATCGTGCCGCGGGAATGGAAGCTCATGGTGGCGGAGTCATGCCGCAAGCAGTTCGGCATTGTTAAGGGCCTTATTGAGCGCGCGGACGAAATCGTGCACGCGGGAGACCCGGACCGTGAGGGACAGCTGCTTATTGATGAAGTACTTGAATATGTAGGTAATCAGAAGCCGGTACTTCGTATTCTTCTGAACGCACTTGATGAAAAGAGCATACGGGAAGCAAATGCTGATTTGCGTGACAACCGTGATTTCGCGCATTTGAAGGAGTCGGCACTTGCACGTGCGCGTGCCGACTGGCTTATCGGTATGAATCTTTCCCGTGCTTACACACTTGCAGCGCGTAGAGCCGGCCATGATATGACACTGCCTATAGGCCGCGTAAAGACTCCTACGCTTGCTCTGGTAGTACGCCGCGAACGTGAGATAAATGATTTTCATCCTGTTTCCTATTACACGATAAAGGCTCATTTTACGCATGAAAATGGTGAGTTTGATGCCGCATGGAAACCGAAGGAAAGTCAGAACGGACTGGACAGTGAGGGGCGTCTGGTAGATAAAAATGAAGCGGAAGCAAGACTGCAGTCTTTTGAGAATGCGAAAACGGACGGCATTATTTCTTCGTATCAGACCACGGGCAAAAAGGAGCCCCAGCGTCTGCCGTTTTCCCTGTCGTCTCTGCAGGTGCTGGCGGGAAAAAGATTTGGCTATGACCCGCAGCAGGTGCTTGATACCGCTCAACAGCTGTATGAGAAGAAGCTTACCACATATCCGCGCTCGGACTGCGAATATCTTCCGAAAAACCAGATTCCCGCATCTAAGGCAATTTTGAAAAATCTTACCGGCATCGATGATGAGCAGCTTCAGGCATGGGCAGCAGGCGCAGACGAAAGTATCCGTAGCCGTGCCTGGAACGATAAAAAAATCACGGCCCACCATGCAATCATTCCCACGACGGTACGTGTTCAGCTCCAGACGCTGACGCCTATGCAGCGGAATATGTATTTCCTGATTGCACAGGCATATCTTGCGCAGTTTTATCCTGAGCATACATACGACCAGACAAAAATCAGCGTCCGTTACGACGGAGAACTTTTTGCAGCCAGCGGCCGCGTGGTGAAGGAGATGGGCTGGAAGGCGCTCTATAGCGGAAAACAGGCGGAAAAGGACGAGGAGAAGGACGACGAAAGCGCACAGCTTCCGCAGATGAAAAAGCAGGATGCCGTGCAGTATAAGAGCGGAAAGCTTGATGAAAAGGAAACAAAGCCGCCGCAGAGATTTACTTCGTCCACACTTCTTGCTGCCATGAAGGATATTCATAAATATGTGAAGGACCCGGAGGCAAAGAAACAGCTAAAGGACGTGAGCGGAATAGGGACGGAAGCGACCCGTGCCTCAATCATTGAAGACCTTATCAAGAGAAAGTTTCTGAGTCAGCAGGGCAAGAAGAAATATCTGATTCCTCAGCCGTCGGCTGAGCTTTTGGTAGATGCGCTGCCTGATGATATGACATATCCTGACAAAACAGCCGTGTGGGAGGACGAGCTCCACTCCATGGCGGCAGGCAACGGAACCATTGACGCGTTTCTGAAGGAGCAGGAGGACTTTGCGCGCCGCCTTTGTGAAAAGGCCTTTGGGGTGAAGATGGAGGTAAAGGGAGAGTATCCATGCCCCAGATGCCATCAGGGTGTTTTGACAAAGAAACATGGAAAGAACGGGGATTTCTGGGGCTGTACAAATTTCCCACGGTGCAGAATGACCTGCAATGACATGGACGGGAAGCCTGATATTTCGGGTGCGTCAAACAGGGGCTCGTATCAGCCTGCTGCTGCACGTACCTCACAGAGGCAGTACACCCCGAACAAGCCTGCTCCGCAGCCATCGTCATTCATGATGAGTGAAGATGAAATGGCCGCGTTTACTGCACAGTATCAGCCTGAGCTTTCGGCGCAGGCCTTTTTGGCACAGACGGCAGCTCCGAAGGTACGCAAATGGGGGACAGAGCCCAAGCCCTCCGCGGCACCTATGGAGCACATGACCAAGCCCAAGGAGAAGAGCCCGTGGCTTTGCCCGCACTGCAAGGAAGGGAGCCTGCAGATGGTGCATGGAAGGAACGGTGATTTCTGGGGCTGCTCAAATTATCCCAACTGCACGGCTACATATGATGACAACAAGGGACGTCCGGTCTTGCCGTGACAGGGGACAGGGTGTTACAATAGAAGTGATTTTGTAGAGATTTTGGAGGTTGTTTGTTTGGATTTTGCGTTTGTCTCGGGCAATCTGATTTTGATAATGGTGCTTATCATTCTCAACGGCTTTTTTGTTGCCGCTGAATTCACTATTGTCAAGGTACGCCCGTCACAGCTCGAGGAACTTATAAAGGCGGGAAAGACAAGGGCACGTTATGCAAAAATGCTGGTGGATCAGATGGATGTTTCTCTGTCTGTAACACAGCTCGGCATTACACTTGTGTCCCTGGGTTTGGGCTGGGTTGGTGAGCCGTTTTTAAGCCGCCTGCTGCAGCCTCTTTTCGAAGCGGTAAGCATTACAGGTGCCGCTGCGGAGACTATTTCGTTTACGGTTGCTTTTTCAATAATCACGGCGGCTCATATTATACTCGGTGAGCTTGCGCCGAAAAATATTGCCATACAGAAGGCGCTGAACGCGCTTTTGTTTTTGGCGATTCCGCTTCTTATCTTCAAGAAGATTACATACCCGTTTGTCTGGCTTTTGAATCATGTTGCGAATTTTGTAACGCGCGCTCTGGGTTTTGAGCCTACTCCGGAGAAGGAGGATGTCCATTCCGAAGAGGAGCTGCGCATTTTGATGGCAGAAAGCCGCAAGCACGGAGCAATCGATAAGACGGAATACGATTTTGTTGATAATGTCTTTGATTTTTCGGATAAATCGGTGCGCGATATCATGGTGCCCCGTACCGATATGGTATGTCTTTTCCTGGAAAATACCGTTGAAGAAAATATCCAGGTGGCACTAAAAAAACGCCTTACACGGTATCCTATATGCCGGGAGGGCAAGGACGATATTATAGGATTTTTGCATATAAAAGACCTGCTTGATCCGCTTTGCCACGGACGCCGCCCGAATCTCCGCCGTTTGGCGCGTAGAACTCTTTTTGTTCCGGAACCTATGTCCGTTCCGCGTCTTTTGCAGACAATGCAGCAAAAGAAGGTACAGCTGGCGGTTGTTGTTGATGAATACGGCGGAACTGCCGGCATGGTAACAATAGAGGACGTTGTTGAGGAGATTGTAGGCGATATTCAGGACGAGTTCGACCATGAAAGGCCGACAGTGGAACGCAAGGGCAACCGTCTTTTCTCTGTTGATGCAAAGCTTATGCTTGAGGAGGTCAATGATATCCTTGAAATAAATATTCAGGCAGAAAATGTCGATACTCTCGGAGGCTGGCTTTATGCGCAGGTTGAAACACCACCGAGAATCGGACAGAAGGTTTCATACGAGGGCAATTCATTCTTTGTCGAGGAAGTCGAGCATCTTCGAATTACGCGTGTGCTGGTGAAGCTTGAACATGACCTTAAAGAAGAGCATGACGAGATTCATGCGCCGGGACGCCGGGAGGAAGATTCGGAATGATTTTATCGGTTGAAGGATGGACAAAAAGCTACGGTGAAAAAAGACTTTTCACCGATGTTAATCTGTCCGTCGGCGAAGGAGATAAAATAGGAATCGTCGGCGTAAACGGAACGGGAAAATCTACTTTTTTGAAAACCCTTGCGGGAGTCCTTCCAGCAGATGAGGGAACAATCCACCGCCAGCGCGGGCTTGATATGGAGTATCTGGAGCAGGATAAAGAGCTTGCTCCGGAAAACACAATCCTGATGGAAGCGCTGCGCGGCACAAGCCCTTTGATGGAGGCACTTAGAGAATATGAGATGGCTCTGGCAGATGCAGAGTCTTCTGCAGACCACGCGGCTGAAGAAAAAATCATAAAGCTCTCGGCACGTATTGATGCGCTCGACGGCTGGCAGCTTGAAAATCGCGCGAAGATGATACTGACTCGTCTCGGGTTTACCGATTTCAGAAAGCCGGTTGGAACCCTGTCGGGCGGAGAGAAAAAAAGACTTGCCCTTGCGGCGGCACTGATACGCCCCGTTGACCTTCTTTTGCTTGATGAGCCTACTAACCACCTGGACAGTGATACCATTGTGTGGCTGGAGGAATACCTTCGCCAGCAGAAGTGTGCGCTTCTTATGGTTACACATGACCGCTACTTTCTCGACAATACGGCAGGCCGTATTCTTGAGCTTGATAAAGGAAAGACCTATACATACACCGGAAATTATTCCAGTTTTCTTGAACAGAAGGCTGCGCGTATTGAACGTGAGGAAGCCGGTGAGCGCAAACGCCAGAACTTTCTGCGCCGCGAGCTTGCGTGGATACGGCGCGGGGCACAGGCACGTTCTACAAAGCAGCGTGCCCGCATAGAGCGGTATGAAGCAGTCAAGGCTGAGAGTGTTGATTTATCGAGGCAGACTGTTGAAATCGGACTGGCGGGAAGCCGTTTGGGACGGACTGTAATCGAGCTTGAGAATGTTTCGGCTTCGGTTGGTGACAGACAGATAGTCCGCGGACTCACTTATACAGTGCGCCGAAAGGACAGACTGGCTGTGTTAGGCCCGAGCGGAGTCGGGAAATCCACACTTCTCAATGTGTTTGCAGGAAAGCTCACGCCTGACAATGGGACTGTAACTATCGGGCAGACTGTAAAAATAGGGCATCTTACACAGGACACAGCGGAGATGGATGCTCGTATGCGTGCTGTTGACTATATACAGGAAACGGCACGACATGTGACGCTTGCCGACGGTACAAGGCTTTCAGCAGTTCAGCTCATGGAGCGGTTCCTCTTTCCGGAGGACCTGCAGTGGGCTCCTATTTCGAAGCTTTCCGGAGGAGAAAAGAGAAGACTGTTCCTTCTGCGTATCCTCATGGAGTCTCCTAATGTACTGCTCCTTGATGAACCGACCAATGACCTTGATCTTGAAACAATGCAGGCATTGGAAGGCTTCATTGATGATTTTGCAGGTGCGATAATTTTCGTTTCACATGACAGATATTTTGTGGACCGTCTGGCAGAGCGTGTGCTTGTTCCGGAAGGTGACGGCAAATGGACTGTATATACCGGAGGCTGGTCTGAACAGCAGGCCCGCATAGAGGAAAGCATGGCTTCCATCAGAAATACGGAGTATGAAGAAACAGGAAGGGCTGCACAGACAGAAGCTGACAAACCGGCTCCAAAACCGGCAGAAAAGAAAAAGCTGACATTCCGCGAACAGAAGGAATATGCGGAAATAGAAGATATAATTGCTTCGAAGGAGGCAGAACTGAAGGGTGTCGAAGTACAGATGACACTCGTTGCGGCAGATGATTATACGGAGCTTGCCGAACTTACCAGTGAACAGACAAGACTTACCGAAGAGCTTGATGCGCTGATGGAGCGCTGGACATATCTTGAAGGAATTGCAGAACAGGGGAATTGACGCGCGCATAGGGGGAATCTTATATGCAGTTTACATTTGTTCATAACAATCTGCACGTTTTGGATTTGGAGAGGTCTATTGCATTTTACGGAGAGGCCTTGGGTCTGCGCGAGTGCAGGCGCGTGGAGGGACACGGTCGTACCTTCGTTTATCTGAGCGACGGACACTCGGGACATGAGCTTGAGCTCACATTTGTGCATGACCGTACAACTCCGTATGATCTCGGAGAGAATGAAGTACATCTGGCTTTTTCGGTGGATAATTTTGCCGTTGCGCATATGCTTCATGAGCAGATGAACTGCATATGCTACGAAGACCCGGAGCATGAGATTTACTTTATCAGCGACCCGGATGGATATTGGACGGAAATCCTTCCTTCGGACCATGGGAGCTTTCAGTGAACTGCGTGTGGAACAGCGCTAAGGCGCGGGAGGCGGAGGAAGCTTTTCACATTCGGGGAGGAGAGCTTTCATCTGTCGCAGCGGCATTTCGGTTTGATATTGAGCAGGGACTGAAGCAGAATGGACTATCTTCACTCCGTATGCTGCCCTCGTACGTGGCACTTCCCAAAGGGACGGAGACGGGAGATTATCTGGCACTGGATTTCGGAGGAACGAATGTGCGCGTTCTTCACCTTCGTCTTTATGGAAAAGGACGATGGGAAATAATCAAAAAGGCAGCGGCTCCCCTTCGCTGCGCGATTTATGATTATATTGGAAAAGATACCCCTGCAGAAGAGCTTTTTGATTTTTTGGCAGGTCTTGTAGACTCGGCACTGGACGGGGACAATCAGACTCCGTGTATTCTGGGGCATACATTCTCGTTTCCTTCGGAGCAGGATTCTCTTGATGATGCGAAACTCATCATATGGACGAAGGAATTTGCAGTGCAGGGAGTTGAAGGAAAATATGTTAATGAACTTCTTCGCCGGGCACTTGTACGTCATGGATTTTCAAATGTAACTCCTGTGGCGGTCGTCAATGATACAGTAGCGGTTCTGCTGGCGGCGGCTTATGCTGCGGAGGATGTTTATATCGGTTCTATTTACGCCACAGGCCATAATGTATGTTATCTGGAGAATTTCGGCGGGCGGAGTCCAAAGATGATTCTGAATATGGAATCGGGAGGTTTTTCCAAGCTTGTTCCGAATGTTTTTGATACTGCGCTTGACGCGCGGTCCGAAAAACCGGGTGAACAGCGCATGGAAAAAATGACCTCAGGAAGATATCTCGGAGAGCTTTATGCATTGGCTGTTGAATCATGCTTAGGGCTTGATGAGGGGACTGTACAGGCTTTTTCGGGAGAGGAGCTGTCAATGATTCTATCCGAAGGAGCAGAGAAAGTACTGGCATTCAGAGGGATTGAAGGACTCTCCGAAGAAGAGCTTTCACAGGCGGAAGCATTGGCAGAGGCCGTTTGCCGCCGTTCCGCAAGACTCGTGGCAGCTGAATTTACCGGAACACTGTGGCATTTGGCGGAAGGTGGAATGATTCTTCCACAGCGTATTGCGGTGGAAGGCTCACTGTATGAAAATGTTCCTTTCCTGCAGGCTGCGCTTCATGACGCACTTGTGGAGCTTTTGAGCAGCGAGGCGAAGAATGTCGAAATCCGTACCGTGGAAGATGGTTCGGCACTTGGTGCCGCAATCGCCGCATGTCTTGCTGAAAAAAATTGAGATATATTTGCGTAAATTCATGATAACAGGCAGGAAAATGAGAATGAAACGCGAAATATATATAGTTGTAGAAAAGTTGCTGAACAGATGAAATGATTCCCACGCGGAGGAGACGAACTATATGGATTTTGATGCGAATATCAGGAATGCAATCGTACGAATCAAGGTAGTCGGTATTGGCGGCGGAGGAAACAGTGTTTTGCTCCGCCTTGCTCAGGACCAGCTTCCGGGAGTTGAGCTTCTGGCTATCAATACCGATGCCAAACAGCTTGGCGCTTTGCAGCTGGCTGGCGTGCCTACTCTGCAGATTGGTGAACGTCTTACAAAAGGACGCGGCACAGGTGGCGCTGCTGAAATCGGTGAGAAATCAGCTTTGAGCGATGAGAGCCGGCTGCAGGTTGCGCTGCGTGACGCCGACCTTGTGTTTATCACGGCAGGTATGGGCGGCGGTGTCGGTACCGGAGCCGCACCTATTGTAGCGCGCTGCATACGCGAAATGGGAATCCTTTCCGTAGGCGTCGTGACAGCTCCTTTTTCCTTTGAGGGCAGACGAAAGATGCGTGTTGCTATGGAAGGTATAGCAAAAATGCAGGCGTATATGGATGCGCTTGTCGTTATCCATAATGATAACCTCATGAAGCTCATCGACAACAGGAAGATGCCTTTGATGGAGGCATTCAAACTTGCCGACGGAGTGCTGAAGCAGGCAATAAGCTGTATTTCGGAAGTAATTCTGACGACGGGTGTTGTAAACGTAGACTTTGCAGATGTTACGTCGATTTTCCGTCAGAGCGAGTCCAGCGATGCGATTCTTGGAATCGGAGAAAGCGAAAAGGGCAGTGCGGTGGAGGCGGTGCAGCTTGCAATCACCAGCCCGCTTATAGAGCGTTCGCTTAACGGCGCGCGCGGCATTATTTTGAATATCAGCGGAGACGAAACACTGAGTCTCTTTGAGGTAAATGAAGCAACGGAGTACATACGTGAAAACACTCATCCGGATGTGAATGTCATATTCGGTACGGTAATTGATAAGAATCTTAACGGACACGTTCGCGCTACCATTGTGGCGACGGATTTTATCGACAGCGTTATTGTGCGTCAGCCGCGTCTGGGCCAGCCGCTTCCTGAGACACCGCAGGTGGCTATGCAGCCTGCTACGCAACAGGCTCCGGTTCAGCGTGAGATACCCAATGTACGTCCGCTTCCGCCGATTGAGGGAGAGGAAAGGATATCTTCTGAACAGAAGAAGGGTGCTGAGGATCTTAAGGTTCCGGATTTCTTTAATTCCAAACCATCAGGAGGGATTCCTCCGTTCCGCCCCTTTGGGAAATGATTATGCAATTAAAAAGCCGACAGCCAAATGGCTGTCGGCTTTCTTTATGCTCTTACGAGAAATAATCAATCTGCATTGCATGCTTGACTTCGGCAAGAGTCTGTGCGGCAGTTTCCTCTGCCTTTTCACAGCCCTTTTTGAGCATGTCGTATACTGCGGGAATATCCTTTGCGTATTCTTCGCGG
>JAILNL010000162.1 GCA_024691625.1 Schwartzia sp. (in: firmicutes) | reverse complement strand
GTACGAAGGATCGTCGCACCGGTTTCCTGGTGGTTGCTCATACACAAGGCTGGTCCATCAAGCGTTGTCGTCAAAATTCCTTTATCGGCGAGCGTAGCCCAATCCCCTTCATTTTCCGTTTCCGTCCAAAAGGGATGATCGGCGGGCAGGTGCAGGCAGAGGAATGCCTTGCCCAGCCAGAAGGGCGACTCCGCACAGGAATAGCCCTGCACCAAGGGAGAAAACTGTCCATAAAAGCCAAGGGTCGGAATTCCCTCCCACAGGAAATCATCCCGCTCCATGAATTGCAATAATGCGCCGGAGGAAATGCGTCGCGCCCAGCCGGGATTGACCGTACTGTTTTTAAGAAAAAGATTTCCATCAAAAGCGCTGGTGGCCGCATTACGATAGATATTGCTCCGCCCCCACATATTGACCCAGCCGTCCCGGTCAAAGAAACGCCCGTAATTTTTCATCAGCTCATTTGAGTTTTCCTCAAAACGCGCGGCAAGTTCCGGCGCATGTTCATAGCCCCACCAGCGGCACCACAAGGGTGCATAGAAATTGAAGGCCCAGCAGGAATAATAATCAAAGCTATGCCCGTCACGATACCAGCCGTCCCCGACGTAATACGCAAGAATTGCCTGGGCATGGTCATACATGATCCGATCGTCAATCTCGTAGCCCTCATTTGATAGGAATGCAAGGTCGAGCATACAAAAGAGCCGCCAATTCTGAGGTACCGTGTTGTTATGGGCAAAGCTTGACAGAAGCCTAGCCACCGTATCCTTTTCCTTCTGCGTATAACTGTCCCAAATTTCTGCCTTGCATGCCCAAAGGCCTATCACGAGGGCACAGGTCTCGACGGTCTGCTGAAAACAGCGGAAAGGATCCTGGTGTCCCGTTATATCCTGCAACTCCTCATAAGTACTGACATAACAGGAGTCATTCGGCGTGCAAGCTCGTAAAATATGTTTTTTATAATAGTCACGGAGAGGAATATCGGACAGCTTGATATCCGCCTCGTCATGAATCAGCACGGACGCAATGAAAAAAGACCGCGTCAGCCCTTCAAAAATTTCAGCCCGACGCTGGGCATCCTGCTGCTCGGGAGGATCATTTAAGTGAGGATAAGTAATCGCAGTTTCCCTACGGGGCATGACTATCGGGTCATCTATCCCGTCTAAATGTGAAAAAATGCCCTCAAGCAATTTTTTTCCCGCGTCTCTCCAGCTTTCACGGGTAAGCCCCGTGAAGGGACTGAGTTTCTTGTCAAGATGCGTCGGCGTATACGTTACCATATAAACAACTCCTTTCCTGTCAGCTTCCATACAGCCTCGATATAATAATAATCCCCATAGATAATAGGAAATTCATGCTTTTCATCATGATAAGCGGCAGTGCATTTCGTGAGAAGCTCATCATGTTCAGGCGAATAGTCACAGCTGTCCCTGTCCAAGGTCTCCAGCAAACGAACCGCAGCCTCCCGATAACGATTGGAATTATCCGAACTGCCATTTTCAGAAGTCTTCTCCTGCTCAGAGAGCGTAAGGAGCCCGCAGGCCGCAATCGCGGCAGCGGTATCATCTTTGTACGCAGGTTCGGAAGGCTGATCAAAGTCAACGGGAATCCTGCCGTCATCAGGAATACGCTCGATAAATCTGTTCGCTATCTTCCTTGCGGCCTCGAGATATTCGACCTTAGCGGTATGCAGATAGGAAAGCGTGAAACCATAGAGGGCCCAGCCCTGACCACGAGTCCAAGAGGAACCTTCTCCATAGCCTTGTCCGCCATAATCCCGTAAAAATGTTCCTTTTACCGGATCAAAGCCCACGATATGCCTTACCGAGCCATCCTCCCGAATGAAATGCTTTGCCGCCGTGTCTGCATGGCGGATAGCGATAGCCCGAAAACGAGGGTCCTCAAGTTCGTCCGACGCCCAATACAAGAGCGGTAGATTCATCATACAGTCGATGATGGCCCAGCCGCGTGTATCACGGCCGTCTCCCCAATCGTTCCATGCACGGATGAAATCTCCGTTTGCATTAAACCGGCCCGCCAGAGAATTTGCCGCAAGAAGGCCCCTGTTGCGGGCTTCAGCAATTGCGCCTTCCAACGCAACCGAAGATTTTTTTTCTCTTGCAAGCCTGACATGCGCAACCGCAGTCGGCAACCATCTAAAGCCAGCATCATGATCCATACCGTTATAATTCATAAAACAGGCATCCAGCTGTTTTTCAACTTTACAGGCCGCCTCCGCAAAAAGATTTTCTCCCGTTGCGCGATAGAGCTGCCACAAGAGCCCGCCCCAAAAACCGTTTGTCCACCAGCAGATTTTATCGTCAGCAGAGTAATCATCAAAACGATGTTCTTCCTGGGTCGAATAAGGAATACGTTCCCTGTTGCGCTCTACCACGACCCGTTCTTTGTTGATAATTTTATCTGCCACTTTATTCCAGTCTGTAGCCATCTTACCATTCCTTCCTGATGAAAATGATTTTATTCAAAATTTGTTCTAACACCGTTAGCCTATCCCTTGACAGATCCAATCATGACACCTTTTACAAAATACTTCTGTACAAAAGGATAAATCACTAATACAGGAACAACGCTGACCATTATCAGGGCATATTTGATAACGGCGACCATATCCTGAAGCCTCGCCTGCATCTCGGGATCCTGAACAGTTCCCGGATCAATCTGCGTTGACATCAATATTTCACGCAGGAAAAGGGTCAACGGGAACAAGTTTTTATCATGAAGGTAAATCATGGCATTGAAATATGCGTTCCAGTGCGCCACTCCATAAAACAAAACCAAAACTGCCAGAATTGACTTAGATAAAGGCAGGATCACATAGATAAAATATTTTATATCTGAGCAACCATCAATCATTGATGCTTCCAACAGTTCCGACGGTATTGTGTTCACGAGGAATGTTCTGGCAACAATCAGATTATAGACTCCTATCGCTCCAGGAAGAAGCAGTGCAAATGGCGTATTCAGTATTCCCAGCTTCTGTACCAATATGTAGGAAGGAATAAGTCCTCCGTTGAAAAACATCGTGAACGTAAACAAAAGCATGATACCGTTCCTTCCCGGAAGATCCTTACGAGACAGGCAGTATGCCGCAGTAATCGTCATCACAATATTGATGAGCGTGCCCACTATGGTATAAAACAATGAATTGCGAAAACCTATCCATACATTTTTGGTATGAAAAACAGTCTTATAGCCCTCTAAACTGAAATCGACAGGCCAGAGCACGACCTTACCAGCCTGTACGGCACGTCCTGACGAAAAGGAAGCACTTATCACAAAGATGCAAGGATAAAGCACTATAATGAAAAAAATCGTCAGAATCGTAAAGACTGCAATATGAAAAACCTTATCGTCTAAACTCAAATCCCTGAACTTCTTCATTTCCAGCTCCTTAGAAAATTCCGCTTCCGTTCAAGCGTTTGCATACCCAGTTTGCCAAGGTAAGCAACACGAAATTTACGAGCGAATTAAAAACACCTATTGCAGTTGAAAGAGAAAAATTAGTAATGCCGCTCGCAAGTCCAACTTTATACACATACGTGGAAATGACCTCACTATAGTTTAGATTAAGATCATTCTGCATAAGCAAAACCTTTTCATAACCTAAATTCATAGTATTACCAACGGCTAAAACCAACATGATGCTCGCGGTGGGAAGTATTGCCGGAATATCAACATACATCATCCGTTGCAGTCTGTTCGCACCATCAATCTTTGCCGCCTCATGGAGTGACTGATCAACGCCTGTCAATGCCGCAATATAGATGATTGCGCTATAGCCTGTTGTCTGCCACACACCGGACCAGACATATATATGCTTGAACAGCCGTCCATCTGCAAGAATATTAGCGGCAGGCATCCCGGTCATAAGATGATACAGGCTCCCATACAGACCGTTGCGGCTGTCGAGGACCTGAAATACAAGTCCGACCATAACAACGGTTGAGATAAAATAAGGTATATAGGTAACCGTCTGAATCACCTTACGATACTTATCACAAATCATTGCATTCAAAAGAAGCGCAAAGATAATGGGTATCGGAAAGGAAATCACCAGTGAATAAAGGGATATTGTCAGCGTATTTTTAATAACGGTTATAGACTTATAGGATGAGAAAAATTTACGGAAATTATCCAAGCCAACCCATTGGCTGCCCCAAATGCCCTTCGCCGCATTATATTTTTTGAATGCCAATACCAGTCCGCCCATAGGCACATAGGAAAACACAATCAGATACAGGATTGGCAGAACAAGCAAAAGATAAAGCTGCCATCTGGCTACAATACGCTTACTCAGTTTCTTGTTATTCCCTGGCAGAGCTTCTGTTCTATTTGTCATAATAACTTACCTTCTTTTTCAAAAAAAGGGGCGGATAAAGCCTCTCTACTTCCGCTCATCCGCCCGCTTCAATCATTTTTTCAACAGCATCAGTTCCTATCGTAGGCAGTCTGGGCATTCTTGATCCACTGCTTCAGCCCCATATCGTCAAGCATCTTCAAATAGCTGTCCCAATCTTTATCAACATCACGCATTCCCGTCACGAATTCCGCCAGACTCTGCTTGACGAAATCAGGTATCGTGGTGAGCTGATCCTGTATCTGCTCAGCTTCGTCCATTGTATATTTCAGGGCAGGCAAGACCTTTTGAGGGTGCTTATCATAGTACATCTTATAATTCTTACCGAAGAGCTGAGAAGTGTCCTCCGGGTCAAATTTCTTTCCCGCCGAGAAGTCATAGGTCGTATTGCCCATTTCAAGGCCAGCATAACGGGGCCCATGATTACGCCAGGTCTGCTTTTGATTGTCAGCCCAAACAGTAGACGTAATCACCAGCGAAAGCTTATCATAAAGGCCTTCCGCAATATAAGCATTGGAGTGCTCCGCAAGAACACTTGGTTCCCTGGTCCAGTCAACGCCTTCCTGTCCATAGCGCTCAATAATAGAAGTATCGTGATCAAAGAACTGATCTGCAAACTTAACCGCCATGTCCAACTTATCCGTTGATGATAAAATCATCAGCTCCTGCGTAGGGGTAAACTCAGCATAAGGTGTATATTGCACGCCCTTGGGTCCCTTGAGTGGTTCAATAAAGAGCATCTCAGCATAATTGGCATTATTAATGACATCCGGCCAGTTAGACAGAGAACCTGCCGTCGTAACTCCTACCACCTGGGGGTCTTGATTCAACAGGGCCTTGAAAGTCTGATAATCATCCGTAAAAATATTCGCACTCAACACCCCTTCTTTGTAGAGGTCGTTCATATAGCGGAGACCATCCCTCCATTCCTCGCTTACAAAAGGAGCTATAACAGTCTTGCCATCCTTATCGAGGGCCAGACCGCCGTTTACGCCACCGCCGTTCCAGAAGACAAAGGAATTCATCAGGGCTGCCGTCGTGTTTTCACCGTATCCGCCCCCTGAGAAACCATACACTCCAATCTCATCCTTTATGCCGTTTCCATTCGGATCACCATCGCGCATCGCTATAAGGACTTTCTTTAATTCATCAGTAGTCTTAGGAGGCTGCAGGCCTAACTTGTCCAGCCAGGCCTTATTGATGAACATCCTGTTTGGGGTCAGATTCCAGGTTTCGGGTTCCCATGCGGAGAGGCTGTACATGTGCCCGTCCGCCATAGTCTGAGCTTTATCCATGAGTTTCCGATCTTCTGCGGGAATCGCATTATAATTGGGCATCCGCGCCGCATCCTTCGTAATATCATCGAGCTCCATGAAGAAGCCGTTGCTACCGTACTCTAATATCATTTCATTCGTGAGATGACCATCGACTACCAACACATCAGGCAAATCCTCGTTCGAAGTCGCCATCAGGGCAACCTTGGTCCGCGTTTCCGCCGCATCTGCGGGAAGCATGTAGAATTCCAACTCGAACCCCAGCTTCTCTTCCAAATAATTGGTGAAATAATTGTCTTCATAATCAGTGACCATGCTGCTGGTAGTAAGCCCTACCCTAAGCTTTTTCTCACCTGATTGAGAGGAAGCCCCTGACTCTTTGGAGCCACCACAGCTAGCCAGTGAAGTGAGAACCAACACAGAAGCTAGACCGAATGCTGCGATTTTGCTAACCTTACACATAATACCCTTCCTTTTTGGACTTCATTTGTGAAGAACTTGACAAACAACTTATGAAATTTATTGTAAACCAGTTTTTCACTTTTATAATTACTTGCAAGGTCAAAAAACTAACCTTTCTGGCTTTGACAGCTGTTGCAAATTTATAGCTTTATGATACAATAACCGCATTGGTTAGTTATTCAACCGAATCTGTTAGTTGACAGCCATTTGCTCTCGCAAAAGATCACATAGAGGGGAGGTAATTTATGGAGGCATTAAAAGGCGGAATCGGAACCAGACATCCTGTCCCGTACACCCTTACCCGACCTAACGGCTTGCCCAATTATGTTTTGCTGATGCTTCGGAGCCGTGGTAAATTTACTCTCAACGGAAAGGAATATATCGGTGAACGGCATTATGCTGTTCTTATTCCTCCTAAAACTCCATACAGTTATACCGGAATAGATGATGTATATTCCGATGATTGGCTTCATTTTCATTTGGAAGCAGGAGAAAGCATTCCTGAGGAAGTAATACTCAACAAGCCCTTTCCCATTAGTGATTTTGAAACCTGTTCCTCGCTTATCCACCAGATATTATGGGAACTGTATTATACTGATGACCGATTCCTCGCCGATAACATAAGGGCCCTGTTTTCCGTGTTAATAAATCATCTGTCCGCAGCTTGCCTGGAGCAGGAACACACAGGGACGGATGGACTGTATTCCGAGATATTACGGGACATGCGATTCCGCATGAAGCATTCCCTGTCAGAGAGCCCGTCCATACAACGGTATGCGAAGGAACTTGGCATCAGCGAATCACATTTCAGGCATATTTATTCTACCCAGTTTGGAATCTCATTTCAAAATGACCTCATACACATGCGGATTAATTATGCTCAATTTCTCCTCCAGACAACTGATTTTTCAATGGAAAAGATTGCGGAGGAATGCGGTTATAGCAATGAGGTTCATTTCTTCAGGCAATTCAAACGTCAAACCGGAATCACACCTGCCCGTTACCGCAAGTCATTCCATGCCGTAACAATTTTTGAGAAAACTGATGTACACGTTGACCGCTCATAAAAGCGAATAAGTTAGCCCAAGGTAAAAGAGCATCATAGAAGCAGAAAAACATCTGCGTCGAAATCACGATACTGGGCAAATAAAAAAAGGGGGCTTCCGCCCCCTTTGCTTACCGTCCAGCGTTTTCCCTTTTTACAGAATCCTTTCCAACAGCTTCCCCTTCAGTTGGACAAATTCAAGACGGGCAAGGCTTTTCTCTCCGTTAAACAGAGGCCAGACCTCAAGGAAGA
>JAILNL010000202.1 GCA_024691625.1 Schwartzia sp. (in: firmicutes) | reverse complement strand
GGCTTCGCTTTTTTGTATGAGAAATGAATCCTGTTCAGTAATTTTTGAAAGTGTGTTAAAATAGAAATAGATTTCTAGGGAAGGGCGGCTGGCGAAATGATGAAAAAAATGCTTCTGAGTCTGGCGGTTGGAGCTGTGCTTTTTACAGGTACTATGGGTACGGCTCATGCAGGCTTCGGGACGGATATAGGAGTTTATTTCCCGGTGGGCGGAGGTTCCTCGTCAAGAACTGTCGGAGAAACTACCGGTTATGCGGCGTTTACGGTGGACAACGTGGCACAGGAGCTTACCGTTGAAGAAAAGCACGGAGCACTGGTAATGGAGCTTTGCTTAACGAATGAGGGAGATACGCCTTACACGGTGGAGCACCGCAACGGGCAGATTTATGAATTTGTGATACTGAACAAAAAAGGAAAGGTGCTTTGGAAATGGTCTGACGGCATGGCGTTTACACAGGCGCTCACATCATCAACAGTTGAAGCACACAGTTCGGTAGTTTACAAAGCGGAGATTAAGCGTGCAGACTATAAAAAACTGCGGGAGGACGCGGTTGTGGTGACAGCATTTATAAAGGATACGCCGTATACCATTTCGGCCAGCATGCCGGAGAGAATACAGGAGAGCGGAGGTTCGACCATACACGGTGCAATCCGCATCGGAGTCGGGCACGGACATTGGTACGATGACTGAGTGAATGCGGGGAGGTCATGAGCAGTGAAGAAATTAATTGGTGTCGTAATACTGCTGGTTGTTATCGGAGCCGGGGGATTTTTCGGATACAAGATGTTCTTCGCGGTGAAGGGGGAGGAAGCGCCGCCGGCAGAAACGGCGGCAGCCGAAACAGTATCCGAGGAAAAGGCTGAGGGGAAGCCTGAGGAAAAAGTTGAGAAGGGATTTGTCGACGAAATAAAGGATAAAGTCCTTGGAATGATAGGGGCAGACAGCCCGAAGGAAAAGGCAAAGGAAGAGAAGTCGAAAAAGCCGGATGCAAAGAAGACCGAGAAAGAAAAGAAAAAGAGCGAGCAGGCTGCGCGGCGGGATAAGGAAATGAAGGCAGAAGAAGCCATAAAGCAGGGAAATCAGCTGCTGCTCAGCGGCAAAAATGCCGAAGCTGATGAAGCTTTCCGCAATGCTGTGGAAACAGCTCAGTCAAACGAACAGAAATACAAGGCATGGCGCGGCCGTGCAATGGCGGCAAAAATGATGGGGCAGGGCGACGCGGAGCTTTCCTTCGGAAATGCTATGCTTGAGCTGGCAGAAAGTGACGGAGACAAGGCGAACGCGCACGAAGCAAAGGGAAACGGCTATGAAAATGTGCAGCGGTATCCGGAAGCGGTGACATCCTATCAGGAAGCATCAGCGCTCTACATGAAAGCCGGAAATACGGATATGGGGTGGACTACTCTCGTATCCTGCGCAAAGGTAATGCGCCGCGGGCTTAACGATTATGTGGGCGCGGCAGAAGTCATCGGACGCGCGTGGGAAATCGTAGATAAAAGCAGTATGGATGAAGTAGCGAAGCGCGATGCAAAATGGATGCTTTGCCTTGAGTACGCGGATAACAGCCGCATGTCGGGTGACCGTCAGGCTCAGCTTAACTGGAACCGTGAAGCGGTAAAATACAATCCGGACTGGAAGCAAAATGCAGACATGATTGAACGTGAATTGAAGAATCAGGGTGTCATTTAAAAACAAAAGCCTCTGTGCAAACGGCTTGAGCCGCTGCATGGAGGCTTTTTCAATAGATGTGGTATTCCTTCCAGGGAATTTTATCAAGAGGTACGGTCTTCAGGAAATCGACTATATCCTTTCTGCCGTAATAATGAGGCGTGCCGTCCGTGTCCTGAGACATGAGTATAATCGGCATATTTGGGAAGAAATGCATCATCTGCCGCCTGAATGTCGTAGCCCGTGCCGTATACTGTGTTACGAACGGTTTAACGATGATGATGGCAAAGGTAACGTTTTGCTCAATTATAACGGCGCCGTGTACGGTTATCATGACTGCACTCCTTTCTTTTTATTGCGGTAGGGAAGGGGGGTTATTTGAATTATAATGCCTTCAATCAAGGTTTGCCATAGGCAAACCTTCCTCTGTAGCATTTTACCCGAGGGTACTAGCTTCGCGTCGCAACGAGGCTGACGATATGCTCATCGCCTGTTATTTGCCTCTGCGGCCTTCTGAGCGGTAGGGGATATCTTCTGCCGAGTTATACCATTTATGTCATGAGTACAGCATCCAAAAATATCGAACAAAATTTCCGAGAAAATATGTTCTAAAACTATTGCGCGAATATATGTTCTGTGATAATATAATGGCAAACAAAAGTTTGGGAAAAATCTGTTCGATAAATATGGGAGATGTTGAAGATGAAAAAATGGATTTGGCTTGCCGCTGCACTGTATCTGTTTATGTTCCCTCCGTTCCATTTGGACAACGCCTATCTCAGAAGTGATAAATTTGACACGATTACGGTAGCCCAGCACGAAAGCGTGTGGGACATTGCCGGACGGTATACTGTTGACGGGAAACAGGTCAAAAAACTTACAGAGGCAATTATCGAGGTCAACGGGCTGCCGGCAGACGGAGCCGTGCGAAAAGGTCAGAAACTCAGGGTACCGGTAATAGTTAAAGAACTCCCCATGCAGATGGCTGAAAAATAAGTGTAATATCATCTATATATGTGTTGTATCTCATTTGCACAGTGTGTATAATGTAGTTAATACTAATATTAATGTTGATTGCATCAATTTAGACACAAAGGAGCGAATGAGGGATGAACACGGAAATCATAAATGTTATTCGTCAAGAGTGTAAAACGAAAAGTGCAGATGCGATTGAAAAGATTATTGCATGCTGCGAGCACATGAAAACAGTTGGTATCAATGGCAGAGATATAGATTGCATTACCGGGTTTGTGACTGTTCTTGTTACGCAGGCGGCTAAGGAAGAAGTAGCAGAGCTTATAGAGCATCAGTGATTAAACAAAATAAGGTCGGGCTCGGCATTGTGCCGAGTCCTTTTTTTACAGGGGGAGAAATATGTCTATAAGCTGGTTCTTGTTTGAAACAGTCGGGACTATAGCTTTTGCCGTGTCAGGTTCAATGGTGGGACTGGCAAAGCGCATGGATATTTTCGGAGTTGCGGTGCTGTCTATTTTGACAGCAGTCGGAGGAGGAATTTTGAGGGATCTACTTATGGGGATAACTCCGCCGCTGGCTTTCCGAACAACTTCGGGGCTGCTGCTTCCAATTGGTACGGCTCTTGTCGTATCCGTGCTTTATACAGCTCTTAAGGTATCACGCAAAGAGAAAAAATACCTGATGTTCATGTATAATATTTCGGATACAGTTGGGCTTGCGGCGTTTACTGTGACAGGAGCGCTGATGGGACTGGGCGCGGACAATCATCCGTATATTCTTCCAATCACGCTTGGTATGAGCACGGGCATAGGCGGAGGAATACTCAGGGATTTGATGGCACAGCGTGTGCCGGTTGTACTCCGCATGGATGTTTATGCAAGCGCATCGCTTGCTGGCGGTCTGGCTTTGTGTGCTGTATGGCATTCCGGATATACGGTGGCTGCATCATGGGTAGGTTTTTCAGTCGTGATGCTGCTGAGGCTCGGTGCGATATATTTCGGCTGGCAGCTTTACCACCCGCGTCCGCTTCGGAGCAGCAGAAAAAAATCAAAGAGCTGCGACGAGTAAATTTCTTCGAAAATCTTTTTGTAAAATGCATTATAACTCGGCAAAAAATTCTTTTTTGCGTTATAATATATAAGTTAGATTGTATGTGGGAGGCATTATATGGAATCAGGAGAAGCATTTTGGTGGGGTGCTCTCTACGCCGTGCCTATGTGGCTTGTCGGTTTTTTATATATCATTCCGATGTGGCGTATGGGAAAAGCCAGTCTTAAGTTTTATCTTTTCACGAGCTTTGAAATTTTCTGGTTAATTAATTATTTCGGGGTATGGGCTGTTCAAAGCGAATTGCACTGGCGTGCAGTGTTGGTTGAGCCGCTTATAAAATATGGAGCAATTGCCGGAGCTGTGGTGTTTTTAGGTTGGGGGATCTATGCTTTAACACAGCGTGGCAAGAAAACTTGCGAGGAAAAGGGCGAGTAAAGAATGAAAAAGGCGTTCATAGGAATCCTGACGGCTATATGGTTAATAAACGCGGGCATGGTACAGGCAGCGGAGCCACAGAAGCGTATTACCATCAATGTTGCAAGCCGCATTTTAACATTGTATAAAAACGGCAAAAAGGCATTCATGTACCATATCTGTGCCGGTAAAATCGAAACACCGACACCACTGGGAACATTCACCGTCGATGAGATGGAAGAAAATCCTGTCTGGGTAGATCCTAAGGACGTCAAAAAACGTGCCGAGCCGGGAGACGGGAATCCGCTGGGACTGCGTTGGATAGGTTTTTACGATATGTATGGCATTCACGGCACGAATAATCCGGCCTCCATCGGAGGATATTATTCCAACGGATGCATACGTTTGAAGGAAGAGGATATAGAGCATTTGTATCCTCAGGTTGAAATCGGAACAAAAGTAGAGATTTTCTACAATCGTCTCGTTATTGAACGAATTGATGACGGCACGATCGTATATTACATCTATCCGGACGGATACGGATGCCAGCCCCTTGATGTGGCATCGGTCCGTAAGGCGCTGGACGTATATGGCGTCGGTTATTTTTTGGAAAATGATGAAATCGCACAGAAAATAGAGGACGAGGATGGTGCGCCTACGTTCCTGCCGCGTGCTTTCCGCATTGAAGTCGATAATAACTGGCTCTCGGGAAGAGCGGTTATTCCCGCGGATGGAGAGCTTTATATTCCTGTGCAGGCACTTTCGGCTGTTACAAAGACGGACTATACGAGAGATATGGCCGCAAATACAGTTTCTACACATCGTGGCACGGCTCCGGCAGTGCTCTTCGGAAACCGCCTTTTCGTGAAATTTGATGATGCAAAAACCTTATTCGGCCTGACCGGAGGATTTGATGCGGAATCTACGCTGAAGCTGTATACGAATCCGCTCATGGCTGAGGGGCCACAGTCAGTTTCTTCCGCGTCGGGAGTGCCAGCAGAAACTGCAGAAAAACTGGCTGAAAAGGACAAAGGCAAAAAGACTGACGCCGGGACAGAGGGCAGCAGAGAAAAAGAGACCAGGGCTGCGGAATTAAAATCCGCAGATGACAAAGCCAAGGATAAAAAGGCTGATACATCTAAATCGGCTGATGTTAAATTAACTGATGCAAAGGCTGCAGAGTCTGTAAACGCGCCGGGGTCCAAAACAAATGAATCCGAGGTACGGGGGAAATCAAAATGAGTCAGCGTTTTATGATACTTGACGGAAGCAGCCTGCTCTTCAGGGCGTTTTATGCGCTTCCGCTGTTGACTTCGTCGACTGGTGTATATACTAATGCAGTTGTCGGTTTTTCCAATATGCTGCAGAAGATGATAAATGAATATAAGCCGGATCGGATGGTGGTTGCCTTTGACAAAAGCAGGCACACCTTTCGTACGGATATGTTTGCTGATTATAAAGGAACACGCGACAAGACTCCTGAGGAGTTTTCGTCGCAGGTTCCTATTTTGCGTGAATTTTTGGAGGCATGGGGTATTCCGTTTCTTGAGCTTGATAACTATGAGGCAGATGATATCATAGGCACCCTGTCGAAGCGTGCAGAGGAAGCAGGCGGCTATGAAACACTCATAGTAACGGGTGACCGCGATGCTCTGCAGCTGGTATCAAAGGATGTAAATGTTCTTTATACACGCAAGGGAATCTCTGATATTGTGCGTTATGATGAAGCCGCGTTTGAGGGAAAATACGGCTTTGAGCCGATACGGCTTATCGATTTGAAGGGCCTTATGGGAGACAGCTCGGATAATATACCGGGAGTACCGGGGGTTGGAGAAAAGACAGCGACAAAGCTTCTGCTTCAGTTTGGTTTCCTTGAGGACGTTTATGAGCATATCGACGAGGTTTCCGGCAAAAAGCTCAAGGAAAAGCTGGAAGAAAACAAGGAGCAGGCAGAGCTGTCGAAAAAGCTCGCGACAATAGAGCGCAATGCTCCTGTGGAATTTACTCCTGATGAGTATGCTATAACGCCTGACCGTGAGAAGTTTTTGGATTTTTGCGCAAAATACGACATGCGTTCCGCGCGCCAGGGCTTTGAAAGGCTATATCCGGCACAGGGAGCACTTTCGCTGGAATTTGGTGAGGAAGAAGCACCGAAAGCTGAAAAGCTGAGCACGCTGCAGACGGCAAAATCCTTTGCGGAAAAGCTCCAAAACGTAAAAAATCCCGCATTCTGCGGAGTATATGAGGGCAAAACGCCGCACCGCAGACTGTCTGCGCTTGGACTTTCTTCGGGAGAAGAATCGGCATATGCCGAGGCAGGAAGCGAAGCATGGGATTTTCTCGTTTCTCTTTTGAATGACAGAGATATGCACTGGGTTACACTTGACCTTAAAAGCTTTTATCATGCCGGTGGAAGTGTTGACGCCGGG
>JAILNL010000192.1 GCA_024691625.1 Schwartzia sp. (in: firmicutes) | reverse complement strand
TCATCCTTTCTGATTTTGTTTGGTCGCATATATCATACAGGAAAACAACATGTACTGCTATTTTTGGGTGTTGCATTTCATTTTACAATCAACCATTTTTTATCGAATATAGAGGAAATGTGGATTATACGGGGGATTTTTGATATAATGCAGATATGTATTAGGTTTTTTCAAATGACCGATAATTATTGCAATCGTGTTTTTAATAAACATGACCTATAGGGAGGCATAAAGTTGAAAATTTCAACACGCGGCAGATATGCGTTAAGGCTTATGATTGACATTGGAATGAATGATCAGGACAGTCCGGTACGCATTAAGGACATCGCGCAGCGGCAGGAGATTTCGGAGAAGTATCTGGAGCAGATTGTATCGGTGCTCAACAAAGCAGGGTTTGTCAGGAGCAGCAGAGGACCGCAGGGGGGATATCGGCTTGCACGCGCTCCGAAGGATTATACGGCAGGAGAGATACTGACGCTTATTGAGGGGAGTCTTGCTCCTGTAGCGTGCCTTGATACACCTTCGAATGATTGTCAGCGTGAGGCTGTTTGTCCGACACTTATTCTTTGGAAAAAAATCAATGAGGCTGTCCATGGGGTTGTCGATTCAGTAACTCTGGAAGATCTGCTGAAATGGCAGGATGACCTTTTGCCGGATAAAGACTGAGACGTATGATTTTTCAACGGGTGAGTAGATGATGCGAATTGCACAAGCAGGATTGTTTTGTTCGATAAAGAAAGATTTGGAAGTTCTTGAAACGTTGCTTTTAGAGGCTGTTAAGTCGGATATTCCGCTGGTTACCGAGATAGGAACACATCTTGTAAATTCCGGCGGCAAGCGTCTTCGTCCGGCACTTTTGCTGACAGCTGCTCACGCGGGCAGGAGTTTTTCCCGTGAGCATATTATGCCGCTGGCGGCAGCCGTGGAAATGATTCATATGGCATCGCTGGTTCATGATGATGTAATAGATAATTCGGATACACGGCGGGGGACTCCCACTGCAAATGCAAAATGGGGGAATCAGGTCGCTATTCTGAGCGGCGATTATTTTTTTGCGCAGGCATTTTCACTTGTAGCAAATGAGCATTACGGTGAAGATGTCAGTATTCGCCTTGCGAAGCTGGTTTCGGAGCTTTCCGTGGGAGAGATACAGCAGGATGCTCTGATGTTTACGGCGAAGCACAGCATTTCAGAGTACTATGAGCGCATTGAGAAAAAGACGGCTAATTTCCTTGCAATATGCTGTGAGCTTGGCGGTATGGTTTCAGGAGCAGATGAGGCGGTATGCAAAAGCCTCTATGATTACGGACACTTCATTGGAATGGCGTTTCAAGTCACCGATGACCTTCTGGATATCACGGGAGATGCGAAAAAGCTGGGCAAGCCTGCTGCGGGAAATGATATACGTCAGGGAGTTGTTACACTGCCGGTTATCCGTGCATTGGAAACAAGTCCTCAGCATGATGAATTGGCGGCAATCATTACAAACCGCGGTATGACAGATGCAGATGTCAATCGTGCGCTTGAAATCGTACGTTCAACTGACGGTGTCGATTTTGCGAAGCAGAAGGCTGATGAATTCCTTGATAACGCGAAAAAGGCACTGCATGCGGATATACCGCAGGATGTCCGCGATACGTTTATTGAGGCTGCGGATTATATAGGAAAACGTGATTTTTGAGCAGCGCCGCATTTAATGTGGTCTAAATGATTAAAATAGAAGGGGAGAAAAGAATATGTTTGGAATTGGTGTACCGGAGCTTTTGCTGATACTGGTTATCGGTTTGGTCGTATTCGGTCCGGGAAAGCTTCCCGAGGTCGGAAAAGCAGTAGGAAAAGGCTTGAGAGAGTTCAAAAAGGCAACATCGGCTATAACTGCGGATGATGAGACGGAAAAAGAAGAGCCTAAGAAAATTGTTGCTAAAGAAGAGAATGAGGTCAAACCAGCAGATGAGCAAACGAAAAAATCAGGAAAACAGGAAAAATCCAAGAAGGCGAAAAAAGCCTGAAGAACGCATAGAGAAGGCTGCCAATGACAGCTCGGTACAGGAGCTGAATGAAGCTGACAGCAGGGAAGAAAAACGCCCGGCAGGACAGACAGGAAGTGTAGTCCATCCTGTGGCGCTTTCTGACGATACTCCTATTGATGAGCGTGAGGAAGCTCCCGGCATTCCTTTTGAGGAAGAGCCTGAGGAGGAAGCTAAGGCTGACGAAGCCGATGAGGCTGCAGAGGATGAATCTGACGACGAGTCCGAAGAGGATGAGTCTGAGGAAGAGGATTCCGAAGAGGATGAGAAAAAAGAGGATGAGGACGAGAGCAGCATGACTATTATCCGTCATCTTGAAGAGCTCCGCACACGTATCATCAAGTCGCTTCTGGCTGTAGCTGTAGGACGCAGCATTTCGTATTACTATATCGCAGAAATCATGCACTACATCCCGATGCCTTCCGGCAAGCTGTACTATCTACAGCCGGCAGAGGCGTTCTTTACTTATATCAAAATCGCGATGTTCGCAGGATTTCTTTTGGCATTGCCGGTTGTTTTTTACCAGATTTGGCGGTTTGTGCTTCCTGCGCTTACGGTGAAGGAAAAGACGATTATTGCCCTTTTGGTACCTACGTCGGTTATACTGTTTTTCAGCGGACTTGCGTTTTCGTTTTTCCTCGTTTTGCCCGCTGCGATGCAGTTCTTTGTGGGATTCAGTACCGCTGACCTGCAGCCGATGTTCTCGCTGAATCAGTATTTCAGCTTTGTTATGTCGTTTATTCTGCCATTCGGTGCGGTATTTGAGCTTCCGCTTGTTGTGGTGGTATTGGCAAAAATGGGGCTTATTTCATCATCGTTTTTGATGAAAAAGCAGCGTATTGTTCTGTTCCTGGCATTCATTGTGGGCGCGGTTGTTTCTCCGACACCGGATATTTTCACACAGTCCATGATCGCAATACCGCTGTTCCTTCTGTATGAAGTAAGTTACCTTATCGTTCGTTTTATATTGCACAAGTAATTATTACTCGTTAGGGAGGCTTGACCTTGGCTTATAAAGATTTACGGGAATTTATTGATGTACTTGAGAAGAAAGGCCTTTTGAAACGAATTACCGCAGAGGTTGACCCTGAGCTTGAGATTACGGAGATTACAGACCGTATATCGAAAAAAGAAGGCAAGGAAAATGTTGCCCTTCTGTTTGAAAATGTAAAAGGTTCTTCCATGCCGGTGCTTATGAATGCGTTCGGAAGCTACGAGCGTATGGCACTGGCACTGGGAGTAGAAAAACTTGATGATGTGGCAGACGAAATCAGAAAGCTTTTGCGTCTGCCGTATATTTCTTTATCCCACAAGATGGATTTGCTGTCCATCATTCCTCTTGCGAAGAATGCGATAAACTTTCCTAAATACGTAAAAAATGCTCCCTGTCAAGAGGTCGTCGAGATGGATCCTTCTCTCGACGATATTCCTATTTTGAAATGCTGGCCTCAGGACGGGGGGCCTTTTGTGACGCTTCCTTTGGTGTTCACCAAGAATCCCGAAACGGATAAGCGCAATGTCGGCATGTACCGTCTGCAGAAGTACGATTCGAAAACGACGGGAATGCACTGGCATATTCACAAGAACGGTGCGGATAACTACCGTGACGCGAAGGCGAAGGGCATGACACGTCTGGAGGCTGCTGTGGCTATCGGAACTGACCCTGTGCTGACATACGCGGCTACGGCACCGCTGCCGAGAGATATCGACGAAATGGTTTTTGCGGGCTTCCTGCGTCATAAATCCGTTGAAATGGTAAAATGCAAGACCGTGGATATTGAAGTCCCTGCAACGAGTGAAATCGTCCTTGAAGGCTATGTAGACGTTGATGAGAAACGCCGCGAAGGACCTTTTGGAGACCATACGGGATATTATTCTCTTGCAGATGATTATCCTGTTTTCCACATTACCTGCATCACGCACCGCAGGAATCCTATCTACGCCGCAACTGTAGTCGGCAGACCGCCTATGGAGGACTGCTATATCGCTAAGGCGACAGAGCGTATTTTCCTGCCTCTTTTGCAGCAGATTATTCCTGAGATTGTGGATATCAATCTTCCGCTTACGGGAGTATTCCATAACTGTGCCATGGTTTCAATCAAGAAATCATATCCTCAGCAGGCAAAGAAGGTCATGCAGGCAATCTGGGGCATGGGACAGATGATGTTCACGAAGATGATTATTGTTGTGGATTCACATGTCAACGTGCAGGACGAAAAAGAGGTCTGGTGGCGCGTATTCAACAATATCGATGCACGGCATGACCTTGTGTTTGTGGACGGACCGCTTGATGTCCTCGACCACTCTTCTCCAATGGCCAAGTGGGGCACAAAGCTTGGCATTGATGCTACAAAGACATGGCCGGAGGAAGGTCATACGCGCGAGTGGCCTGATGAAATTACCATGACAGATGAAGTAAAGGAACGCGTAACAAGGCGCTGGAAGGAGTTTGGACTTGAATAAGCTTAAAGCTCATATCGAAAATATAGCGCTTCATCATACGATTTTTGATCTTCCGTTTGCTTATATGGGAGCTTTTCTGGCGGCAGGCGGAGTACCTGATATGTTTGTGCTGCTCTGGATTACGCTTGCCATTACGGGAGCGAGAAGCGCGGCTCTTGCCATTGATAACCTTGTGGATTTGAAATATGACCGAGTACATCCTCGTTTTACGCGCCGTCCTATGGTAACGGGTGCTGTAAAGCCCTGGGAGGCAAAGCTTTTAATCGTGGTTAGCCTGCTGGTATGCATTTTTGCGGTATATCAGCTTCCGTCTATATGTATAAAGCTGCTGCCGCTTGCGGCACTGCCCTTTGTCATATATCCGTTCATGAAACGTATTACGTGTGCCTGCCATGCCGTTCTCGGTGTTTCGATAGCTATGGCTCCTGCCGGCGGCTGGGTTGCCGTACGCGCCTCAATTGACTTTGAAATGATTGTTCTTTGCGCGGCGGTAGGTATATGGATAGCGGCATTTGATGCCGTTTACGGCGCTCAGGACGAGAAATTCGACCGTGAGCAGGGACTGCATTCACTGGCAACAGCTGTCGGTGCAGCAGCGGCTATGAATATGGCGAAGGTTTTTCATGTATTATGTATTGGCTGTTTTGTATGGCTTGGTGTTATAATGAATTTGTCATGGCCGTATTATCTGGGCGTTGGTATTGCTGCAGTGACGCTTGTTTATCAGCACAGCCTTTTGAAGCCTGATGACTTTCACAATCTCACACAGATGTACTTTATGCGCAACGGTATTGTATCTGTTGCAATGTTTGTCTGCACCTGGGTGGGCTTTTATATTTGATTCAATATATCTTAGGGAATGGAGTGTAGGGTATGACAGCAAGAATTTTATCAGGAAAAGAATTTGCTGCACGTATCAAAGAGGAGGCAAAAGCACAGGCAGAAAAGCTGCGTGAGGAAACGGGCGTTATGCCGGGCCTTGCAGTGGTTATTGTCGGTGAGGACCCTGCGTCGCAGGTTTATGTACGCAATAAGCATAAAGCATGTGAAGAGCTCGGGCTTCATAATGTGAGTGTCGAGATGCCTGAGACAACCACACGGGAAGAGCTTCTGAAAAAGATAGATGAACTCAATGCAGACCCGAAAATTCACGGTATTCTTGTTCAGCTTCCGCTTCCGAAATCCCTGCAGGCAGCAGAGGCTGAGGTGCTTGAGCGCATTGACCCGAATAAGGACGTTGACGGCTTCCACCCTGTGAATGTCGGACGTCTTTCAAATGGAGCAGGCTCTCTTGTTCCGTGTACTCCGGCAGGCTGCATCCGTATGCTTGAGCTGGCGGAGATTCCGATGGACGGCGCAAACGCAGTCGTTATCGGACGAAGCAATATCGTAGGCAAGCCGATGTTCAATCTGCTTTTGCAGCACAATGCGACGGTAACGGTTGCTCATTCCCATACAAAAAATCTTGCCGAAATCACAAAAAAAGCTGATATACTTGTAGCTGCGGTAGGAAAACCGGGTTTTGTTACGGCAAATATGGTAAAACCGGGTGCGGCTGTTATCGACGTTGGTATCAACCGAATCGCGCCGAAAAAACTGGTAGGCGACGTAGACTTCGAGGCTGTTTCGGAGGTTGCGGGAGCTATCACTCCTGTACCGGGCGGAGTCGGTCTTCTGACGGTGGCAATGCTTATGCAGAACGTTGTCACAGCTGCAAAGCTGCAGCTTAAAAAGTAAATAAAGTAAGCATCAAAAAGATTTATACGTGTTTTTCCTTGATTCATATACTTACGAAGCCTAAGGAGGAAGTTGTAATGAAATCAGATGTTGAGATTGCACAGGAGGCTGTTATTCAGCCGATTACGGAGATTGCCGAAAAGCTTGGACTGACGGCTGATGAAATCGAGCAGTACGGCAAATATAAGGCAAAGATAACGCTTGATGCATGGAACCGCGTGAAAGACCGTCCGAACGGAAAGCTGGTTCTTGTAACGGCTATCAATCCTACGCCGGCAGGCGAGGGCAAAACGACTACAAGTGTTGGACTTGCCGATGCTTTCCACGCAATGGGTAAAAATACGGCTGTTGCGCTTCGTGAACCTTCTCTTGGACCGTGCTTTGGTCTTAAAGGCGGTGCGGCAGGCGGCGGATACGCGCAGGTCGTTCCTATGGAGGATATCAATCTGCATTTCACGGGCGATTTCCATGCCATTACAACCGCTCACAATCTGCTTGCGGCAGTAATTGACAATCATATCCAGCAGGGGAATGCTTTGGATATTGATGTGCGCCGCATTGTATGGAAGCGTGTTCTCGACCTCAACGACCGTGCACTTCGCCATGTCGTCATCGGTATGGGCGGAAAAGCGCACGGAGTTCCGCGCGAAACAGGCTTTGACATTACAGTTGCCTCTGAGATGATGGCTATTCTCTGCCTCGCTGACGGCCTTGAGGATATGAAGAAACGTCTCGGTGAAATTGTCGTTGCATATACGCGCGACGGACGTGCAGTACGTGCAAAAGAGCTCAATGTAACGGGTGCTCTCGCGCTGCTCTTTAAGGATGCAATCAAACCGAATCTCGTACAGACTCTGGAAGGAACACCGGCATTTATTCACGGCGGTCCGTTCGCAAATATCGCACATGGCTGCAACAGCATCATGGCAACAAAATTCGCTCTGAAGTTTGCTGATGTTGTTGTTACTGAGGCAGGCTTCGGCGCTGACCTGGGCGCAGAGAAATTCCTTGATATCAAATGCCGTTTTGCGGGCTTCAACCCTGATGCCGTTGTTATCGTTGCGACGGTCCGTGCGCTTAAAATGCACGGCGGACTCGCCAAAAACGAGCTCGGAAAGGTTGATATGGAAGCACTTGATAAGGGGATGAATAATCTTCTCAAGCATATTGAAAATATCCAGCAGTTCGGCCTGCCGGCAGTCGTTGCTGTCAACGCTTTCCCGACAGATACGCAGGAAGAGCTGGATTTCGTCAAGGAAAAATGCATGGACCTCGGGGCGGAGGTTGCTATTTCCGAGGTTTGGGCAAAAGGCGGTCAGGGCGGTATCGAGCTTGCAGAGAAAGTAACCGCGGCAATGGAAAAACCGAGCTGCTTCGGTACGCTTTATAATGTTGAGGCGTCCATTCCTGATAAAATCGGTACTATTGCGAGAAAGATTTACGGCGCTGACGGCGTAGTATTCACAAACGATGCAAAGAAACAGCTTAAAGAAATTGAAGAGCTGGGCCTTGATAAAATGCCGATTTGCATGGCAAAGACACAGTATTCCCTGTCTGATGACGCAACGAAGCTGGGCTGTCCGACAGGCTTTACGATTACTGTACGTGAGCTCAGAGTTTCGGCGGGCGCAGGCTTTATCGTAGCTCTTACAGGAAATATCCTCACTATGCCGGGTCTTCCGAAGCATCCGGCAGCTGAAAATATGGACATAGATGAGGCCGGAAAAATAACCGGACTCTTCTAACAGGAGGAATGCGTATGAAACGGTTGTCTATTGAGCTTGTCCCCAGAAGTGAAGAGGGCCTCAGAGAAGACCTTACAATGCTTAAAAACATCAATCTTAAGATTGATGTTATCAATATCCCGGATCTTTTGCGTTTTGACATGAGAAGCTGGGAAGGCGCGGTTGCCGCACAGGAATTTTATCCTGCTGCAATTCCTCATATCCGGGCTATGGATATTGACCTCACAAAGCCTCTGCCAATGGCAAGATATTTCAAGGAGCATCATATTCATGAGGTGCTTGTCATTGAGGGCGACCCACCGCAGGATATGAAGCATACGGTTTATCCGACCGTATCGACGGATGTTATCCGTAAATTCCGCGAGGAGCTGCCGGGTATACGTGTATATGCAGGTATTGACCAGTACAGAGGCAGCATGCAGCAGGAGGAGTATCGTATCCGCCGCAAGCTGCAGGCCGGTGCTGCTGGATTTTTCACACAGCCCTTTTACGATATGCGTTTCCTTGAGATGTATCAGGATATGCTTGACGGTCTTGAGGTTTACTGGGGCGTTTCGCCGATTCA
>JAILNL010000182.1 GCA_024691625.1 Schwartzia sp. (in: firmicutes) | reverse complement strand
TTTCAGTCCTCCTGCGGTACCGCTGTTGACGATAACAAAGAAATAAGCATGTACATCATATTCCGCACCGTCAGCTTCTATATGAAGAGGCAGCGTGCGGAAATTAGGAACCTCACCGATTCCGCGGATATAATACGCTATCTTTCCGACAACATTTTTCACACGGACGTTTACTTCATGGGCAACCGTCGTAAGCATACCAGCGCTCGCAACATTTATAAAATAGCGCCCATTGGCACAGCCCACATCAACCGGCTTCTTATTGCCTGCAACAATACGGTCGATATAAGTATCAATAACTTCATCTCCGCCAGTCAGGTTTAGATATGTAGCAAAGTCATTTGATGTACCGCTGCCGAAAACAGCAACGGGAGTTTTAAGGTCGTTTCTCACAACGTAGTCAACGACCTCGCCGAGTGTTCCGTCCCCTCCTGCTGCAATCACTCCGTCAGGAGCTGCTTCCTTTATGAATTCGGGAAGCGCGGAATTATCTATTTTCGTACGGTACGGAATAAGCATAGCACCGCGTTTTTCAAACGCGTCTATTATATTGTCAAGCTGACGGCGGAATGTAGCATGACCTGAAACAGGATTATATACAAGTACAAAGCGTTTCAAAGTTTTTCCCCCTCTTTCGCAGGCGCTTCCTCTGCAGGAGTCTTGAATACTCCTATACGACGCAGGAAACGAATGCTGACGCGTCCAAGCATAGGCACACGCGCCATATCTTCCTCACCGATTCCGCCGATGAGAAGCATCACAGCAATATAGACAGCGCATCCGAAAAATGTTGCGCCAAATGTAGATACGGCATTGATGGCCCATGCAGCCATGGTAAAGTCATAGAATACCTTTACAGCGCCTGCCATAACCACAGAAGCTCCTATTGCCTTTGCAAGGTGCCCCCACTCCATGCTGTAACCGATATATTTATATATGAAGAACATGTTTATTATTGCAGCTACACCCATATCCGCCGCAGTAGCAAACGCCGCACCGAGAATACCAAGCGCAGGGATAGCCGTGAGTGTCCAGTTCAGAACAACCTTCGCCACAGCCGCAAGAATCATGTTAACCATAGGAATCGAAGGATGTCCGAGTCCCTGTAAGATTCCCGTCGATACCTGATGAAGTCCCAGAAGCACAATACTGAATGAGCATGCCCATACAGCAGGACCGGCCCCCGGAGCACTGTAAATAAGCGACGAAATAGGTGTAGCCAGGATGCACACCACAACAAAAGCTGGGAAACAAACAAAGTTTGAAATACGGATTCCTGCCGCTGTCTGGTCATAAACCCTCTTGTCATCCTTCAGAGCCTTCGCTTCAGAAAGCGCAGGAATAATGCTCACTGCGAGAGATGCCGTGATAATCGTCGAAAGATTTATAAGAGGCACTGCCATTCCCGTAAGATAACCGAACAGCTCAGTTGCCTGATTCACTGTATATCCCGCAACCTCAAGACGCTGCGGTACAATAACGAGGTCAAGATTCGATACTACAGGCAGCATAATGCTTGCCGCAGAAACCGGCAGAGCCAGTTTGAAAAGGCGGGTAATAATATGTGTCCACGGAGTCTTGTATTCGTCCGGGCGCGGTTTCAGCTCCTCCGGAGTATACATCTCCTTAATGTCACGATCGAGCTTCCAATGATAATACACCAGCACTATGAGGCCTGCCACAGCACCGGCGCACGCGCCCATGCTGGCACCTGCCGCCGCATACTCCAACCCCCATGGCAGGAACAAATCCGCCAAAACAATCATGGTTATTACGCGGAAAATCTGCTCAACAATCTGCGACATTGCAGTCGGAGTCATACGCTGCCAGCCCTGCAGATATCCGCGTGAGCTTGCAAGCAGCGTAACGAAGAAAATAGCCGGAGCAAGAACTACTACGGAATAATAGGCTCGCGGGTCACGGATAAACTGATAATCAATAAGCCAGCCCGCGCCGAAATAAGTAAGCAGAGAAAAAACGATACCTGTAATGAGCATAAGCCACATGGATATGTGGAATACTCTTCGCGCTCCGAAAATATCCTTTACTGCCACGCGCTCCGCCGTAATGATTGAAATAGCAACCGGTACACCGGCTGTAGATACGGACAACGCAAAGAAATAAATCGGAAAGGCCATCTGGTAAAGGCCGATACCCTCACCACCAAGCACTCGCGATACAAAAATCCAGTTCAGGGAACCGATTACTTTTACCACGATACCGGCGATTGTTAATATAAATGTTCCTTTCATCAAGGATTCGCCCTGTTTGGACTTATCCTTTACGGAAGCATCCTGTTCGCTAATTTTAAACACCGTCCTGACGCCCCTTCAAAAACAGGGCGCACGAATAGAAAGGCATAGAAATGCCCATACATTAAAATATTAAGGCGAAACAGGGAGTTTGTCAATTTATACGGCGTATATATAGGCATTTTCATATGATTACGCAACAACCTGTCCCAATATTTCTCAAAAAAGTTGCATGTGGCAAACTTTGCTTCAAGGCATTATAATACTAGTATCATCCCAGCATCAAAGAAGGGTTCGTATGACGATTAATATCGCACGGTTCAACGTAACAATAGGAAAAAACAAGCCTGAAAATATCGTTCACTCGGAAAACAGCTGCCCATTCTGCAGCCCTGAAACTCTTACAGATATCATAGAGTCCGAAAACGGCATGATTTTTCTCCGCAACAAATACAACATGCTTGAGGACGCTGACCAGTTCGTGCTTGTCGAAGCAGACAGATGCGGAATCGATATGCCGGATTACTCAAAGGAGCACATGCACAAACTTATGCGTTTCGGATTAAAGCACTGGAAACGCCTTGAGGATTCCGGGCTTTACGACAGCGTTGTCTTTTTCAAAAACCACGGACGTTTTTCCGGCGGCACAATGCGCCACCCTCACATGCAAATTGTTGGCTTTCATCACATCGATTCCACACTCATGATTGAACCGGAAAGCTTTAACGGCATTAAAATAACAGAAAAAGACGGCGTATTGCTCAATGCTTCTACGCAGCCGCGTCTTGGCTTCGGCGAGTTCAACATTATCGCCCAGGCTGATCCGCCCGACACCTTCGCCGACTTCATTCAGGTAACAACGGGCTTTATTACCAAACGCTTCATAAAGAGTCAGGAAAGCTACAATATTTTTTTCTACCACTTGGGAGATAAACTCGCGGCAAAGCTCATGCCACGCTTTCCTACCTCTCCATTCTACGTAGGATATGATATCCGCCTTATGTCTACAAATTTTCAGGAGGTCTGCAGCGCCCTTCGCCGTGAATTTGAATAATATTGCATACGAAAAAGGCCATGCTCAAAGCATGGCCTTTTGTTATTATCCAAGTTTCCTGTGAAATTTTACACGCTCAATCATAATACGATAGCCTGCCGTAAAGAAATACTTGCAGTCAGGGTCTTCGATTGCCTCTTTTACCTTATCACTCGAACCGCCAAACATCCCCACCCGACGGTTGAAAAAGCTCTTTGCTTCATCTATTCGATTGAATGCATTGATTTCAGCAAAACGGTCACGAAGATTGTCTCCGTTTTCGATAACGCAGAAGCCTTCCAGCTCCTCATATTCGTACTGTTCATCAGGGGCGTTTGCATTGTCCAATTCCTTCACACCCTTTTCTTCACACAGAAGGGAAAGCAGGTATGCCACCTCTCCCTGAAAACGTTCCGGCGGTAAAAGCGTTTCAACGAGTGCCGCCTGCTGACCGAAGGTTTCAACTCTAAAGATTGGATGGTCTACAGAGTCAATTTCTTCAACGTATTTTCTCTCGGCATCACGTATCAGATTAACCAAATCGTACTGCGGTACAGGCGCGTCCGTAAGCTTTGCATCCTGCTTCACAAGGTACGTGTATATTCGGACACTGCTCATCTCAACGAACCTCCGTAACGGAACGCATAGTTCTTTGTTTTCTGCCAAAGAGCGTTGCGTTCCTCTTCCGTAAATTCGCCGGCCGG
>JAILNL010000159.1 GCA_024691625.1 Schwartzia sp. (in: firmicutes) | reverse complement strand
ACAGTTTGAACTCAATGTAATGGAGCCTGTCATTTCCTATAACATGTTCCTTTCAATGCGCTGCCTCACCAATGCCATCAATACCTTTGTAGACAACCTGCTTGTAAATCTCGAGGTTAATGAGGAACGCTGCCGTGAGCTTGTGGAGCACAGCGTAGGAATCATAACGGCACTCATGCCGCATATCGGATATGAGAACTGCTCGGCGCTTGCAAAAGAAGCATACGAAACCGGCCGTCCTGTCCGTGACCTGGTGCTTGAGCACGAATATCTCACGGCAGACCAGCTCGACCACATTCTCCTGCCTCGTGAGATGACGACGCCGGGTATTGCGGGTGCAGCTTATCATGAGTACAGAAACAGTCTGGCGCACATGAAAAAGGATTGAGCCTGTTCTGTGAATATATAGTCGAATACCGGGGTGACTGATATGAAGAAATATCTTTGGCTTGCGGCAGTGGCGCTGCTGGCTGCAGGGATTTACCTGAATCAGCCGCGGCAGGTTTTTGGCAAAGCTGCCCGAATATGTCTGGAGTGTATAGGAATTGGCTAAACGTACTATTACACAGATTTTCGCTACACTGCTTTATAACCCGTATATTTCGGAGCTTTCAAGCGGGCGGATATCCAGAGAAGTGACGAAAAATGTATGCGTTCCCGGACTTAACTGCTATTCCTGCCCCGCAGCGGCAGGGGCGTGTCCTCTGGGTTCACTGCAGAGTTTTTTCTCGGGGGCTGTTCCGAAGTTTCCGGCGTATGTGCTTGGAACTTTACTTCTGTTCGGACTTCTGTGCGGACGGGCAATTTGCGGCTGGGCGTGTCCGTTTGGATTTATACAGGAGCTTTTGCATAAGCTTCCGGGACCGAAGCTGAAAAAATCAGGGCTTACACATAAGCTGAGCACACTCAAATACCTTTGGGCGGTTATATTTGTGCTGATTCTGCCCTTTGCCTTCTATTTCATGACAGGCATCGGCGTACCGGCCTTCTGCAAATTCATCTGCCTTGCGGGAACACTTGAAGGCGCAATACCGCTTCTTTCGACGAACCCGATGCTGCGTACGGCGGCAGGGTGGCTGACAGTATGGAAATTTTCTATACTGGCGGTTTTCCTCATACTCATGGTTATTGCATATCGACCGTTCTGCCGATGGATGTGCCCTCTCGGTGCATTTTACGGGCTTATGAATAAATATTCGGCGGCGGGTATAGCCGTGGATTCGTCTTCCTGCGTGCACTGCGGCAAATGCGCCGCTGTGTGCAAAATGGATACAAAAATCGCAGGCGACCGCGAGTGTATTTCCTGCGGCAGCTGCGTTTCAGAATGTCCGACCCAGGCGATCAGGTTTAAAAAGTTATCAATCAAAAATGATAAACCATCAGAAACATAAGGAGAAGATCACTATGAAAAAAACATTATTCACACTGGCTGCAGCAGGTATTCTGGCGTTTGCTCCGGCATTCGCACCCACGGATTTTGCTCCGCAGATTTCCTGTACTGCAGAAGCCGTAGATGCTCCTGACCAGGCACTGACGAACCTGCGCGACGGCAGCGTCACTTCAATAGCAGAGCTTTCGCAGAGCAAGCCGCTGTTCCTGAATTTCTGGGCATCTTGGTGCCCACCGTGCGTAGGTGAAATGCCGTCAATCAATGAGGTATATCAGATGTATGGGGACAGAGTAAACTTTGCGGCTGTTTCCGTAGATGATCCTATAGATGACGCGCATGCATATCTCCGCGGACAGGGCGCCGGCCTCTCGCTTCCGTTCTATACCGGAGACGGCAATGCTCTCTCGAATGCGTATAATCTTAACGCAATCCCGCAGTCGTATCTGATTGTCGGAGGTCAGATTGTAGGACACCATGTTGGCGGAATGACAACAGGAGAATTGAAGGCGTTTATCGAGTCTGCACTGTAAGCTCCTGCTAATCACATGAATAAGAAAGCAAACAGCCCGTTTCCTTTGGGAAGCGGGCTGTTTTTCGCGTTCATATGATTTTTATGAATTATTTTCCTACAAATTTGGGCGCGCGTTTTTCGGAGAAAGCCTTCACGCCTTCGCGGAAGTCCTCAGTGCCGAGAAGTGACGAAGACGCAAGGGATTCAAAGGTAAGCGTTTCTTCAAGGGACGCGCTGTAATCGTTTACGGCTTTTTTCGTCATGGCGATTGCCAGCGGTGCGGTTGCACCAATCTTATCCGCAATAGCAAGCACTCTTTCGCGAAGTTCATCCGTTTTGAAAATACCGTTTACGAGATTAAGCCGTTCTGCCTCATGTGCGCTTACGGGGCGTGCCGTGAACATAAGCTCTTTTGCTTTTGCGAGGCCGACAGTTTTTGCGAGGAAATAGAAGCCGCCGCAGTCGGGAGAAAGACCTACGTTTACGAAGCTCTGAATGAATTTTGTCTCTTCTGATGCATAGCAGAGGTCGCAGGCGATGGCAAGATTGAAGCCTGCCCCCGCGGCAACTCCGTTTACCATAGCGATAACGGGCTTTGTAAGGTCGTGAATCCGTTTTACTATAGTTCCTACCCTTACAATGAAACGGCGGCGTTCAGCAGTGGTTTTCAGTTCATCAAGCGAGCCCAGGTCTCCTCCTGCGCAAAAGGCGCGTCCTGCACCTGTTATTACAACAGTGCGGACATTATCGTCTTTTTCGGCCGTATCGAGCTTTTCAATGATACCTTCAACAAGGTCAAGACTCATTGAATTCAGGGATTTTGGACGGTTCAGTGTGATGAGTGCGACTTGCCCTAAAACTTCGTACAGCGTTGCTTCTTCTGACATAACAGGTTCTCCCTTCATTGTCTGAATTTTTGAATATATTATAGCACATGTAGATAACTTAATATATAATGAGAAATAATGTGCTTTTTCAATATGAACACAGTGTGTTGTTTCGTGTAGAGGAGATGGGAAAATGGCAGAGAAGACTGTGAGCTATAAGTGCCCGAACTGCAGCGGCCCCCTTGAGTTTCAGCCGGGAAAGGAAACTATTACTTGCGAATACTGCGGTACGGAGCTTGAGGTTGAGACGGTAAAAAAGCTCTTTGAGAAGGAGCAGGAGCGAGCGGCACAGGCAGAGGAAGCAGAAAAAACGAAGTGGGATACAAAGAGTGTAGGAAGCGAATGGGAAAGCGGGGAAACGGATAATTTCCGCAAATTTACCTGTTCGTCCTGCGGTGCGGAGATTGTCAGCGACGAGAATACGATGGCTACAGAGTGCTGCTACTGCGGAAATCCCACCATGATTCCGTCGCGTTTTGACGGAATGATGCGACCGGATTTCATCATTCCCTTCAAGAAAACGAAGCAGGATGCCGTGAATGCCCTGAAGGAGTTTTACAAGGGGAAGATTCTTCTGCCGGGGGCATTTACGGAAAACAACCGTGTGGAGCACATTCAGGCTATGTATGTGCCCTTTTGGCTTTTCGATTCAAAGGTTCGCATGAATGCCAGCTTCAAGGCAGAGGATGACAATATCATTGATACGCCGGATGCCATTATTACGAAGACCAGCGTTTATGACGCGGACCGTGAGGGAACGATGGCATTTGAAAAGGTTCCTCATGACGGAAGCAGAAAGCTGGACGATGACTACACGCAGAGCATTGAGCCCTTTGACTACTCGGAGCTGGTGGAGTTCAACGCCGGATATCTTGCGGGCTATCTTGCGGATAAATATGATGTGGATGCTGATGAGGCGGCAAAATACACGGAGGAACGGGTGGGGCAGACTGCCCTCGATGAGCTTCAGGCTACAGTGACCGGATATACCCGTGTGGACTGCAAATCGCAGTCGCTGTATCAGGAGGACAGCAATGTTTCATACGCTATGGCGCCTGTGTGGATTCTGACGACGAGATATGAGGATAAGCCATACACCTTTATGATGAACGGTCAGACGGGAAAATTTGTGGGCAGGCTCCCATACAGCAAGACGAAGGCGGCTCTTTACGGAGCGGTGCCGGCAATAGTGTCTCTGCCTGTATTTTACTATATCGCCAAATGGCTGCTGAGCTGAGGAGGGAATGATGATGAAAATGATGAAAAGGTTTTCCGTCTTTTTCTTTGTGCTCATGCTTTTAAGCGCTGCAGGAATGTTCGGTGCTGAACGGGGTGAGGCGGCATCCACGGCGGACAAGCTGACTCAGACAAAACAGGTAACTCAGGCGAAACAGCCAAAGCAGAATCAGGCATCATGGGGACAGGACGAGCCTCTTGTTTACGTGGAGCATGGATTAAATCTCATTTCTGCGGAAAAACAGGCAGAGCTTACGAGAAAGCTTGAAGCTCTCAATGCGAAATACGGTGTGCACGTGGGAATCCACATCGTAAAAAATCTTCCTGCCGGAGCAGCGAATCTTGAACAGGAAGCAAAGCGTTTTGTGGAGAGCGGTGTCTACAACGAGGGAACGAACGGCAGCATGGTGCTTTACATTACCATGAGTAACCGAAAATACTATATTGCCACGGGAAATTACATGAACCGCCGCATTACCAGTGCAACAGGTATACCATATATTAAAGACGAAATAGTTCCTGCACTCAAGGATAACGAGTTTGACCGTGCCGCAGAGCTTTTTGTGGACGCGGCGGAAAAGGAGCTGGCATATTACGAGGAGGAAGGCGAGCCCTACGACCCGGCAAATGAGTTCAGCATCTGCGCGCTGCTAATCGGGCTTATCGGCGCAGCCTGTGTAGGCTTCTGCGTATGCGCGTATCTTGTAAGCTGCATGAGCAATGTTTCCTTCGCGGGGCAGGCGGACGAATATCTGGACAGGGATTCCTTTGAGCTCACTTTTTCAGAGGACACCTATCTTTATACGACTACTACTGTCACGCCGAAATCGAAAGGCAAGGACGACGATGACAGCTCAAGCAGCTCAAGCGACAGAGGAAGCACAGGCGGAGGTGGCGGAAGCTTTTAGGGAGAATATTTGCAGGCATGGCCGTAAGTGTTTTCTTTGTTGTTTGATTTTCAAAACGGGTAAAATCTGTTAAAATGAAAGAAAATCTTTTCGTAAAGGGGCATTATCCGTATGAAGCAAACAGAGCAGCCGATTCGTCATGAGAAATATCTGCGTCTGCTTTCTGAAAAATATCCTACACCTGAGGCTGTCAGCGAGAGGCTTATTCATTTGTCGTCGCGGCTCACTCTGCCGAAGGAAATTGAGCATTTTCTGAGTGACCTGCACGGAGAGTATGGCACGTTTTCACATATTCTGAACAACCGCTCGGGAGTTATACGTGAAAAGGTTGCCTATGTTTTCGGAGACAGAATGAAGGAAGACGAGCAGGCTGAGTTCTGCACGCTTCTTTATTACCCGGCGGAAAAGCTGGAGAGTCTTGAGAATGAGGGGCGCATAGTTTCTAACTGGTATGAGGAAACGCTGGCAAAGCTGCTGGAGCTTGCGAAGGTAATGTCGTACAAATATCCGCTGGCAGAGATTTCGGAAATGATTCCTAAGGCTTTTGCTTCGGTTATTGTGGAGCTTATGAATACGCGTCCTGAGGCGGACCCCGCGCAGTTCGAGTATCATAAACGCCTGCTGTCATCCATTGTTGAGGTGGGAAGCGCGCCTGCGTTTATCCGTGTTTTTTCCGAGCTCATAAAAAGGCTGGCTGTCGGAAGGATTCACATCGTCGGAGACTTTTTCGACCGCGGTTCGCGTCCTGATGCTATTCTTGATGATGTATTTGATTATCCGTCCCTTGATATTCAGTGGGGCAACCACGATATCCTTTGGATGGGGGCGGCATGCGGCAGTGATGCCTGCATCGCGAATGTGGTAAGGAATAATCTCCGCTACAACAATACGGAGGTGCTTGAGAACGGTTATGGAATCGGACTTCGCTCTCTGACACTGTGGGCGTCCCGTCAGTACCCCGATGAGGCGCCTATAAAGGCAGCTGAGCGCGCTATTTCAATTATCATGTTCAAGCTGGAGGGAAAAATAATTCACCGCCATCCGGAATTTGACATGGATTCCCGTGTGCTTCTTGAGGCTGTGGATTACGAGAACGGCACCGTGAGGATTGACGGCAGGGACTACGCTATGAATCAGAGGGTATTCCCGACCATTGACCCGAAGGACCCGCTGAAGCTCTCCCCTGAGGAAGAAGAAATCGTGAACGAGCTTCGTGCTTCGTTCCTCGCAAGCGAACCGCTCCGCCGTCATGTGGAGTTTTTGTACCGCAGGGGAAGTGTCTACACATGCTGCAACGGCAATCTGCTTTTCCATGCCTGCGTCCCTATGAACGCGGACGGCAGCTTTACAAAGGTGACTGTCGGAGGCGGTGACTACAGCGGCAGGGCATATTTTGATTTTGTAGATGAGGCAGCCCGCCGTGCGTGGGCCGGCAGGGGTAAGATTCTTCTCGATTACATGTGGTATTTCTGGTGCGGCCGCGAATCCGTATTCTCTGGCCGTGAGTTTAAGACCTTTGAACGCATGTTTGTTGATGATGAGAGCACCTGGGACGAGCCTGATGATCCGTACTTCCAGTTTATAAATGATCCCGATGCGTGTGAACGCGTGCTTGCGGAATTTGGTCTTGACCCGTCACGCGGGCACATAATCAACGGCCACGTTCCCGTCAAAAAGGGCGAAAGCCCGGTAAAATCCGGCGGAAAGGCTATCGTCATTGACGGCGGTTTCTGCCATGCTTATCACAAAAAGACGGGAATATCAGGCTTTACCCTGATATCCAATTCCAGAGGACTCCGCCTGCTGGCACATCAGCATGTTGCCGATGTCCGCACGGCTCTCAGGGAGAACCGTGATATTGAGTCTGTGTCGGAAACTGTGGAGCTGCAGTCATATCATCTTACTGTGGCTGATACTGATGAAGGCGCGGCAATGCGCGAGGAGATGGAAGACCTGAGGGCGCTTCTGACTGCCTACAGAAGCGGAGTCATTCATCACGCATAAATGAAAAAGGAAAAGAAAGACCTCGAACTTGGAAACATCCAGGCTCGGGGTCTTTTTGCGTTGATGATTTGACATAAATTTCACATTTTCTGTATTTTTGATTTTACAAAGGTTTCCTAAAATAAAGTTGTATCGAAAAAGATTATGGAGGGAGATTTGTAAAATGAAAAAAATGATGACTGTGCTTATTGCC
>JAILNL010000157.1 GCA_024691625.1 Schwartzia sp. (in: firmicutes) | reverse complement strand
GACCTTCCATGATGCTGTCTTTATTCACGCTAACAGTATGTCCTGCAATGGCGGAAACACCCTGCGAGCTGAGGGGGTGGTCAGCGTTGGCATAGATGTAATAGTTTTCCGCGCCCATGGCATAGTCCGGGAACAAAACCTTATCAAGACGTTCAGGTGTCTTCGATACCCCTGCCATGACATCAATCTCGCCGGAATAGAGCATTTGCAGTATATCAGACCAGCCGCCGTATACATACTCATAGTTCCAGTTGGTGTAATAGGAAACTCTCTGAAGGTAATCGTATGCCAAACCTGATTTGACTGCGATGTCGCTCATTCCTTCGGAAAAATTGATGCTGTGATAATAACCCACACGGACCTTTTTTTCTTTGGATATGGCATTGGTCTGAGCCGCATCAGACGCGTTTTCCGATGGGACTGATGCGGCAATGGGGTAGTTAATCAGTGAAACCGCAAAGAAAACACAAAAAATAACACGCCGCCAAAAACGGAAGCTGCCGCGTGAAGAAACGTATTTTTGTATTGCAGATAAAACCAGGGATTTCATAGCGCAGTACCCCTTTGCGGTTATATTTGAATTTATCATGAAAAGTATATCACACTATGACAGATATGGCTGATGATTTTCTTTGCGGATAAAGCTGTTATTGTGCCGACGAAGGTGCGTATTTCAGCGGCGCAGCCGTGGCACCATGGCTGCGATTAAAACATCTGCTCCAAGAAGGGCAGCCAGCACCAGAAAAGCTCCGCCAAAGCCGAACTGCTCGTGCAGAAAGCCGAAGGAGGCGGAGATGACAGTGGCACCTATGCCTGTGGCTGCGGTGATGGCGGCGGTAACGGTGGCAGTGCGTCCTCCTGCAAAATCTGCTACATATGTCAGCACATTGGGGTAGACGGCGCCACAGAAGAAGCCAAAGACAAAAACGGCAGCAAAGATAAGGATTTCCTGAGTCAAAAAGGTCAGCAGCGCCAGCATCACTGCCGCCCCCAGGGGCGCGATGTATATGAGGCTGCTGCGGTGTTCGGCAAAGATGCCGCAGAGAAAGCGGGAAGGAATCATGGCCAGCCAGAACAGGGAAAGAGCCAGATATCCACGGGGGGAATCAAGGGTGTCTGACATGAAGCTGTTCAGGAAGAAGCAGAAGCCGTTTTCCACGCCCACATAGATGAACATAATGGCACACAGGAAGGCTGCTCCCTTGATATAAATACCGCCTTCTGCATGGACAAGCTCCTCAGGGTTCACATCTTCACGGGGCGCAAAATCCGTTCTTGACAGACAGATGGTCAGAATCAGAAAGATAAGGGCGCTCAGCACGAAGAAGGAGCGCCAGCCCCAGGGAGTTGCAAGAGAGAGTCCCACTATCAGCGGAGCAATGACGGCGCCAAGGGCAAACATGGCTGTGATGTAGCCCATGCGTCTGTTGCGTGTTTGCGGATATGTGTCCTGCATCCCCGCAATGGCCACGTACTGCACAATACTGCAGGCAAAGCCCAGAACGAAAATTCCTGCTGCAAAAATCATGGAGCCGGAGGCAAAAAGGATAATGGCCGCTGATAATGCCCGGCAGGCGGTGAAGATTACCAGCATGATTTTTTTGCCGATTTTATCTGCCAGCGCTCCCAAAAGCAGGGGCGCAATCATGGTGGCGAAAAGCTGGACGGCTGCCAGCATTCCCTGCTGGCCGATAGACAGGTCATATTCCTGTCCCACATAAAGAAGGCAGGCTTGATAGCCTCCTGTCTCAAAACCGTTCATAAAGATGGATAACAGGAACAGCAGGGACAAATCATTTTTGGCCCAGTAAGATGTTTTTTCCATAATGCCACCTCCGGCAGCAGAAATTCTTAGCCAAAGCTGAACGGGGTATCTTTGATTCAAACCCCTAAACTGTTGTACAGATGCTCATCAATGACTCGAATGTACTTCTTCAGTACGGGACTGTATCCTAGCTTGTCATCAAAGAACCTCCTGCCGTATTTACTCACAAAGGCCACCTCTGCGGCGTACGGAATCATGGGATTGCCTTCTGCATGGCAGTAATCGTGGGTGACATCCCAATCAAGCCAGGTCTCTTTGATTATCGTACTAAAATTTTAAGATTATATAACTCGTCAAAAGATGCTCACCATTTCTGTAAGCGGGGGTTGGGGCAAATAACAGGCGGTGAGCATATCTCCAGCTTCGTTGCGACGCGAAGCTGATGCCCTCGGGTAAAACGCTGACAGAGGAAGTTTTGCCTTTTGCAAAACCTGAATGAATGCGTTATAAACGGATTCGTTTTAAGAAGATTATAGCATAACATGGCAGTCTTTACCGACACTTTTGATTGCAAGGAAATATACAGTTGATAGAATGTATTTGAGTCGGCGCAGAGGAATTATGGAAAGCAATGATTTATTGGCGACTCTACCGTTCGTAGGTACACGAATTGTCATGTTTGGTCTATCATGAGAGCAGGAGGTGAGAGGCTATGAATCAATATGTTACGGGTGAACTCATTAAACGGCTTCGTGAGAAAAATCATTACACGCAGGCGGAATTGGCGGAGCGTATCAATGTATCGGATAAGGCGGTCTCAAAATGGGAAACAGGAAAGGGATATCCGGATATCACCCTGTTGGAGCCTTTGGCTGCGGCTTTGCGGGTATCGGTGGCGGAGCTTCTTTCGGGCGCTGCCGTAACAAATCATAATGCCGCGGGAAACATGATGAAGTCTGTGTTTTATGTGTGTCCGGTCTGCGGCAATATTCTGTACGGCATGGGTGAGGCTTCTGTTTCCTGCCACGGCGTACAGCTTATGCCGTCTGTTGCGGAGATATCCGATGGAAGCCACGAATGTACGGCTGAACGGGTGGAGGACGAATACTTTGTTCAGATTCATCATGAAATGACCAAGCAGCACTATATTTCCTTTATTGCCGCCGTTTATACAGACAGGATTCAGCTCGTAAAGCTCTACCCGGAAGGAAACGCCCAGGCGCGGTTCACAGTAGGCGGGGTAAAGGAATTATATTATTATTGCAATCATGACGGATTGTTTAAGGTGCGTATGGATAAAAAATAAGAGTTTTTTATCGCAGCTTCATATAAATGCGTCTCTTGAAAATATATTTATGCTAAGCAGGAATATTTTCATGCAGGGCGAATATAATATATACTGAGTATTTCCGTAGGAGAATAAAGAACGATACAGAGGCATGGAACGTGTGATGAACATGGAGGTGCGATATGGAGTTTGGACTGACGGAGAAGCTTCGAAAGAAGATAAAGATAGATACCTTGCCGGAGGCTGCGGAGCAGGAGCCCGCGTTTTGCTGGGAGGTTAATTTTGATATTGCATTCCGCAAGTTGATTCTTTTCATTGTGAATGCAAGCAGCCGCTTTGCAGTCATCGCCTATGGAATCACACCGGGAGAGCTGAAGAAGGATCTGCCTGGCATAGCCGAGGGGCTTATCCGTCAGGCTATGCGGGACTGTATAGGGCTTTCGGAGCCGGCGCTCGACGCGTATTTTGCGGCGGCTGGCGAGGCAAGGCTCACGAAGACTCACGGCAAGAAGCCGGTGGGAAATATGATGCGGTTGATGATGGATGCGCCCTGCTGGCGTGCACCTGTCTATACGGATATTATGTATCAGGACGAGCTGACAGATATCGCAAACCATGAAATTTTCAAAGACGGTCCGAGAGATGGGGATTATCGTGTTGTCATGGAAAAGGCTGTCGATGATTTGATGCGGCTTGGAATCATTTCCCCGGAAAAGGGAAATATGCCCCGGGGCGCGGGATATGAGGAGCTTAAAAAGGCAGTGGTTGAGCTTCAGCTGGGAGACGGCCCGAAAGCTGAAAAGGCGGATGTTCTTATGTCTGCCGTAAATGAGTCCAGATGGAAGCATATTATATCCAAAGAAGAAACGGAATGCCTTTTGAAAAGACTGAACGTGCTGAGAAGTGAATAGATTACATAAAAAATATCGCCCTGCAGGGAATCAATCTCTGCAGGGCGTTTTGTATCTGGTATTCAGCTCAAAAGCAGGCTGTCGCTGGTGAGCTCGCTGCCTGCTGCCTTTTCGAACATGGCGAGAAGGTCGGGGACTGTGAGGTTTTTCTTTTCCTCGCCCTTTACGTCAATGAGGATTTTGCCGTCATACATCATTATGAGGCGGTTTCCGCAGCGCAGTGCGTCACGCATATTATGTGTAATCATGAGGGTTGTGAGGTGGCGTTCGCCTACGATTTCCGTGGTGATGCCGAGGACCTTTTCCGCTGTCTTCGGGTCAAGGGCTGCCGTATGCTCGTCGAGAAGCAGGAGCTTTGGGTTGGCCATTGTTGCCATGAGCAGAGTGAGAGCCTGCCTCTGCCCGCCTGAAAGAAGTCCGACCTTTGATTCCAGACGGTCTTCAAGGCCAAGCTTCAGCGGAGCGAGAAGCTCGCGGAATTTCGCGCGGTTGCTTTCAGGGGCGCTCCAACGGAGGGTGGGAGTCCTGCCGCGGCGGGAGGCGATTGCAAGGTTTTCTTCAATCATCATTCCTGCGGCGGTTCCCATCATGGGATCCTGAAATACGCGGCCGATATATTTTGCGCGGCGGTGCTCAGGCCATGAGGTTATATTCTCTCCGTCTATGGAGATTGTTCCGCGGTCGACGGAGAATGTGCCGGCTATTGAGTTCATGAGGGTGGACTTTCCAGCACCGTTTCCGCCGATGACCGTGACGAAATCGCCGTCGTCGAGGTGAAGAGACACGTCGACAAGCGCGACTTTTTCGGTGATTGTACCGGGGTTAAAGGTTTTTGCGATGTGTACTATGTCGAGCATTACTTCATGGCCTCCTTCCGCTGTTTTGCTTTATATTTTGCCTGCAGAAGAGGCAGACCGAGAGCGATGGCGACGAGGATAGCCGTAAAGAGTTTGAGATCGTTTGGTGGCATTCCGAGTTCAAGCACCAGTGCGATAACGATACGGTAGACAACCGAACCGAGCACTACGGAAATGAGGCAGCGCCAGAAGCTCTTTGTTCCGAAAAGAACCTCACCGATAATGACCGAGGCGAGACCTATAACGATAGTACCGACGCCCATGCCCACATCAGCGAAGCCGTTGCTCTGGGCGATAAGCGCGCCGCAGATGGCAACAAAGGCGTTGGAGATAAGGAGTCCGAGGATAATGGTGATATCCGTGTTGACACCGTTTGCGCGTATCATGTGCTGATTAAAGCCTGTAGCTCGGATGGCAGCGCCGATTTCCGTGCCAAAGAACCAGTAGCAGAGAAGGCAGAGGAAAAGCGTTGCCAATGAGCCCACAATGAGGACTACAAGCTGACGGTCTCCCGACAAGAACGCGAACTTTGTGAAAATCGTATCTACCTGCAGCAGGGAGAGGTTTGCCTTGCCCATGACGTGCAGGTTGACAGAGTAGAGCGCAATCATAGTGAGGATGCCGGCGAGGAGCGCAGGTATTTTCAGCTTTGTTGTAAGCAGGCCTGTGACCACGCCCGCAAGCATGCCCGCGACTGCAGCGGCAAATATTGCGGTGAACGGCTCTGCGCCTTTGACAAGACACGCCGATGCGACTGCCGCTCCGAGCGGGAAGCTGCCTTCAACGGTGAGGTCGGCGATATCGAGCACGCGGAACGTGAGATATACGCCCAGCGCAAGTATGGACCATAATAGGCCTTGTGACAGAGTAGGTATGATTAAATCCAAGATTGCATTTCCCCTAAAGAGTTTTCTAAAAAGACCGCCTTCCCACATGAAGAGGGAAGGCGGATGCTGTTTTGCGGTAAATCAGAAGGTTTCCGCGCCTTTGAGGACGTCCTCGGGAATCTTGACTCCGAGACGTTCTGCATCGGCTTTGTTGACGAATACCTTGAGGTCTTTCGCAAGCTGAATCGGCATTGTTGCCGGTTTGCCTTTTCCTTCGAGGATATCGGCTGCCATGTCGCCTGTCTGCAGACCGAGTTTGTAATAGTCGATACCGTATGTGATGAGACCGCCTGCCTTGACCATGTTAGGCTCGCCGCAGATGATACCCTTCTTTGCAGGGTCAGTTACCGCTACAAGTGTCGGCATAGCAGAAGCGATGATGTTATCCGTCGGTTCATAGAATACATCAACCTTGCCTACGAGGCTCTGTGCAGCCTGCTGAATGTCGTTGACTGTGGAAATTGTTGCTGTCTCGACCTTGAGGCCCTTGGATTCGGCGTATTCCTTCATTGCCTTTACCTGAACCTCGGAGTTTACCTCGCTGGAGCAGTAAACAACACCGACTGTCTTTGCGTTCGGGAAAAGTTTGATGAGAAGGTCGATCTGTTCCTTTATCGGGTTCATGTCGCTTGTGCCTGTGACGTTACCCTTCGGAGCATCGTTGGAAGCAGCGAGCTTGGCTCCGACATAGTCGGTGATGGCTGTTCCGACGATAGGAATATCCTTTGTGAGGTTTGCGACAGTCTGTGCGGCCGGTGTAGCGATTGCGCAGATGAGGTCAACCTTGTTGATTACAAAACGCTGGCCGATGTTCTGCAGATTAGACTGGTCTGCCTGAGCATTCTGACGGTCGATTGTTACGTTTTTGCCTTCTTCGAAGCCGCGTTTCTTGAGGCCTTCTACGAAGCCTTTGTTTGCAGCATCGAGAGCGTTGTGCTCAACGAGCTGGACGATACCGATTTTGTACTCTTTTTTCTCCGCGGACTGCTTGTTGGACGACGATCCACCGCCGCACCCTGCAATCAGGCCTGCCGCAAGAACGGCTGTGAGACCCATTGCAATCCTTTTCAGTTTCTTCCCCATGAACATAAAAGTTCCACCCCTCAGTACAAATGTTTATTTTTGTGTAACATAGACCTATTATACATTGTAAACTTGTAATAGTCTATACAAAATCCGCAATAGGTGGACATTCTTTTGCAAAAATTTGTGCATTTTTTCAGAAAATAGAAGGTATTTTGCTTCAAATGGCGAATTTAGTTAGACGTGTTCACAATTTTAGGGGGCGGGATATTTGTTTGCGAGAACCTGTGGTGCTACGACGCTTGGAGTAAACGGCGTACTTATTGATGTGGAGGTTGATGTTTCTGCGGGGTTTCCACAGTTTGATGTTGTTGGGCTGCTGGATACAGCAGTCAAGGAATCAAAGGAACGCGTACGGACGGCTATAAAAAATTCGGGAATACAGATGCGGGCGGAGAAGGTGACTATAAGTCTCGCCCCGGCGGATATCAGAAAGGACAGCTCGGGACTTGATCTTCCTATTGCGGTGGGGCTGCTGGCGGCACACGGAATCGTGCCGACGGAACGGACGAAGGGCTGTCTTTTTGCGGCGGAGCTTTCTTTGGAGGGAGAGCTTCGGTCAATTCACGGAATTTTGCCAATGGCTATCCATGCGAGAGAGAACGGGCTTGATACGATTTTTGTTTCTCCCGCAAACGCGGAGGAGGCCCTGCTCGTGGATGGGCTGAAGGTCTACGCTCCGGCAAATCTTGCAGAGCTTGTTGATTTTCTGACGGGCCGCGGAGAGTGCGAGCCTGCCGTTCCAAAGGCGGAGTCCGTTTCGGACTCCGGAAGAGGGACAGAGGATTTTTCAGATGTGCAGGGACAGTTCGTTGCGAAGCGAGCTCTTGAGATTGCGGCTGCGGGCGGACATAATGTGCTGATGGTGGGAGCTCCGGGAGCCGGAAAAACCATGCTGGCGAGAAGACTTCCTTCTATACTTCCTGCAATGACAAAGCAGGAGGCTTTGGAGGTCACGAAAATATATAGTATCGCGGGGCTTTTGCGAAATAACGGAGGGCTTATAACCGAGCGTCCTTTCAGAAGTCCGCATCATACGACTTCGTCGGCTGCCATTATCGGAGGAGGCAGTGTACCGCGTCCGGGAGAGGTCACGCTCAGCCATAATGGGGTACTTTTTCTGGATGAGCTTCCCGAATTCGGCAAATCGGTGCTGGAGGTTCTCCGTCAGTCGCTGGAGGACGGAATGGTTACGGTGGCCCGCGTGAATGCGACGCTTACCTTTCCGTCAAGAATGATACTTGTGGCTGCAATGAATCCGTGCCCGTGCGGCTGGGCAGGGGACAAAGACCGCGCTTGCGAGTGCAGTCCGAATGAAATAAAACGCTACACAAGGAAAATATCAGGTCCGCTCCTTGACCGTATAGATATTCATATCCGTGTACCGCGTGTCGAGTATAAGGACCTTACGTCAGTGAAGAAAGCTGAGAGCTCGGAAGCAATACGCAAACGTGTGACGGCGGCAAGGGATATTCAGCTTGAGAGATTGGCTCCGTACAATGCGTTCTGCAACGCGCAGATGAATCATGCGACGCTGCAGAAAACATGTCCTCTTTCCGATGGAGCACAGAAGCTTTTGGAGCAGGTATTTTCAAAGATGAAGCTGTCGGCACGCTCATATGACCGTATTATAAAGGTGGGGCGTACGATTGCCGACCTTGACCGCTCGGATATCATTGAGGACAGACATATCGCCGAGGCCGTGCAGCTCAGAAACGACCTCGGACTTGGAATAGATTCGTAAGGGGACAATTATATATGGAAGATAAAATGAAGGATTTGATAGGAAGGGCTCTCCTTGCCGTAAACAGGAGAGGCGGGAGGGAGCGCTTCCTGTCCGACGGAATGGCGGCCCCCGTCGTTGCGCTGGTGGACGATATTCTTCGTGAAGCGATGGAAAGACGTGCCAGTGATATCCATATAGAGCCGAACGGAAACGGTCTCCGGGTGCGGTTTCGTGTGGATGGCGTGCTTGAGACGGCACCTGCGGAGATTCCTCACGAGCTTTCGGACATGCTTCTGTCCCGTATAAAGGTTATGGCAAAGCTGAAAACCACGGAGCATTACATTCCCCAGGACGGACGGTTTACATGGAATGGTTCGGGGACTGAGGTTGATGTACGTGTATCGACAATGCCGGTCATTAAGGGCGAAAGCATAGTCCTCCGTCTTCTGACGGGAGCGCGGGAGTTCCGCACAATAGAGGAGCTTGGCTTTCTTCCGGAAAATGAAAGGCAGTTTCGTGAGTGGTGCGGGGTTCCTTACGGACTTTTGATACTGTGCGGCCCTGTCAACAGCGGAAAGACAACCACTCTTTATGCGGCGCTTCATGCGCTCAATACGGAGAGCAGAAATATCGTTACCATTGAAGACCCTGTTGAATGCCGGATACAGGGAATCAATCAGATGCAGATAAATTCAAGAACGGAGCTGACCTTTGCGAAGGGGCTGCGTGCGCTTTTAAGGCAGGACCCCGACGTCTGCATGGTAGGAGAAATCCGTGACGAGGAAACGGCAGAAGCGGCAGTACGCGCGGCTCTCGGCGGACGTCTTCTTTTCACGACACTTCATACTGACAGCGCTGTGGGAGCGGTTTTCCGCCTGCTCGATATGGGTATTCCTTCATATCTTTTGGCGGCGGCGCTTCTGGGAATTGTCGCGCAGAGACTGGTTCGCAGATTATGTCCGGAATGCAGGGAGCCCTTTGAGGTGATGGAAGGAACACGTGAGGCGGCACTTCTTGGAGGAGCTTTTCATCAGGGTGTCAGACTCTGGCGGGCAAAGGGCTGCGAGGCCTGCCGTCATACAGGCTATCAGGGACGTATTGCAGTGCATGAGCTTTTGCGCATTACTCCGGCAGTAAGACAGGCTGTAGTTGACCGCGCAGACCGCGGGGTGTTGAAAAAGCTGGCGGAGGAAGAGGGGCTTGTGTCACTGTTTTCTGACGCAGTACAGAAGGCGCTGGCTGGTGAGACTTCGATGGACGAGATTGGACGTGTGATACATGGGGGATTTTAACAGGGAAGCATGGAATGAACTTTGCAGGGAGGCAGAGAGGACAGAAGCATCAGATATTCATGTGACGGCAGGGCAACCGTCATTTTTGCGTGTGAACGGGGTACTGCGGCGGTGCGGGGGGCCTGTCCCTGAGGATTCATTTCTGCGCGGGCTTTTGGCGGAAATGGTATCCGAAGAGCAGATGAAGCGGTTTCTTGAGGAAAAGGAGCTTGATTTTGCGTGGTCCTTCGGTAAAAGAAGATTTCGTGTTAATGCCTTTTATCAGAGAGGAAGCCTGGCATTTGCGTGCCGCCTTATTCCCAAAATCATCCCGACACTTGAGGAAATAGGGGCGCCGACAGTGTTTCAGAAGCTTCTCTCAAAGAAGAACGGCCTTATTCTGGTGTGCGGTCCGACAGGTTCCGGAAAGACAACGACTCTTGCTTCGTTTATCAATACGATTAACCATACACGGGCAGAGCATATTTTGACGCTGGAGGACCCTGTTGAGTTTATCCACGTTTCGGATAAAAGTCTTGTGCAGCAGAGAGCTTATGGAGAGGATTTCTTTTCCTTTGCGGGCGCGCTGAAAAGTTCGCTTCGGGAAAATCCGGATATATTACTTGTGGGGGAGCTGCGTGACGCGAATGCGGCAGCCGCGGCGCTCCATGCGGCGGAAACGGGCGTTTTGGTACTGGCGAGCCTGCACACTCATACGGCTGCAGAAGCTGTGCTGCGTCTTGTCAGCTTTTTCCCTGCGGAGCAGCAGGAGGAAATAAGAATGCAGCTGTCTATGGTGCTGGAGGCTGTTATCACCCAGCAGCTTGTATCTTCGAAGGGCGGCGGCCGGGCAGCGGCATCGGAGGTGCTTACGGCAACTTCCGCGGTGCGGAGTATGATACGAAGCGGAAAAGTCCAGCAGTTTGCCTCCGTGATGATGGCAGGGGCTGAGTTCGGAATGCAGACTATGGAACAGGCAATGGACGCTCTTTCACGACAGGGGAAAATTTCAATGA
>JAILNL010000156.1 GCA_024691625.1 Schwartzia sp. (in: firmicutes) | reverse complement strand
TGTGCTGATAGCCCTGCGGCAGATGTATCGACAAACCTTCAACCGGGTCCTCATAATCCATTGGCAGCTCAACATACACATCAATGCCGTCCAGCGTATTCACTATATCTGACAGTGCCTTCATATTGATTACCGCATAATACTGTATGGTAATCCCCAAAAGGTCTCTCGCAGTGCGGACAGTACCTTTTACACCTTGCTCGGTGTAAACATCAGATATCGGTACCGTTCCCTTCGCACGATCAACTCCCACCAGTGTCCCCTTTGGTATGGAAAGCACTCTGAGATTGCCGTTGGAATTATCAATGCTCACCAGCATAAGAGTATCTGCCTGCTGACCGTTTCCGTGCACACCGTTATCAACGCCGAGAACAAGAATATTCATATAGACATCAGTGTGCTCATCTGACGGCAGTCTGAGCTGCTCCTGCTTCTTTGTATAAGCCTCATAGTCAGCCTTGAACACATCATAGACTGCTGAACCCCACAAATAGGCATGATAAGTTCCCCATCCCATGGCTCCCAGCAGTATCATCAGCAGAATCAGCCTGAAAAACTGACGGATGCGGTGGAGCCTGCGACGTTTTCTTTTTTCTTTTATGTTTTCGCGGGTCTGACTATCCGTCTTCCTGCTCATGCTTAAATCCTTTCCCTGGTCTATCTGTACCGGTCAGACTTCCTTTCCTGCCTTCATCAGCAGGAGTTCATTCCGTGCGATAACCGTATCCGGATGAATAAGGTGCCTCTTTTCAACCACAAAAGAAATCGAACGGCTCAATCCCTCAAGAGTCATATCATCAAGACTGTCCTCCCGCGCAGCCCTACGGAGCTCTTCCACTCCCGGGTAATCACGGGTAGGCTCCATCATATCCGCGAAATAAATTACCTTATCCAACGGAGTCATGCCGGAAGCCCCCACAGTATGACGTTCAATGGCCCTCAGTATATCTGCGTCCTTCACTCCGTAGATTTCCTCAGCCCTTCGTGCTCCCAAAGGCGCATGCAGAAGAAGCGGCATGGAGCGCTCAACATCTCCTATGGCTATCCCCCTCTTTTCGGCCTCAGAAATCATATCATCATTTGAAAACTCTCTGGCACAGTCGTGGAGAAGTCCCGCCAGCCGTGCTTTTTCAACATCAAGCCCGAACCTTTCGGCAAGAAATGCAGCCGTATCCGCCACCCCGACAGAGTGCAGAAAGCGGCTCCGTTTCAGCCTTTTTTCCAGTTCAGCCTTACATTCCTCATAATTCATCTTTATACAAACCCTTTTGATAAATATATGCTTCAACCTCCGGCGGCACAATATACCGTATGGAATGGCCTTTTCTCAGCCTATCCCTGATATCCGTCGAAGATATTTCAAATTCCGGTGTTTCCAAAGTATGTATATGCTTCTCTCCAAGCTCACCGAAGCGGGCGCGGATATCCTTGTCATCAGGCTCACAGCCCGGACGCTGCGCCGTGACAAACTCGCATATCTCCAGGAGCTTTTCAATCCTGTTCCATGTCCCTATATCGTGAATAACATCAGCGCCTATGATAAAGAAAAAATCCGTATCCTCGCCGTATTTTTCCAGAAAAGCACGAACCGTATCAATGGAATATGACGGCCCCGGGCGCTTAAGCTCAATATCCGATACCTCAAAATACGGATTTGCCGCAGTAGCCAAAAGTGCCATCTGATACCTGTCCTCAGCCGGTGCAATATGCCTGTCCAGCTTGTGGGGCGGTACAGCCGCAGGAATGAATATGACCTTTTCCAGTCCATACTCCGAGCGCACAGCCTCTGCCATCATAAGATGTCCCACATGAATAGGGTCAAAGGTTCCGCCTAAAAGCCCGACGCGATGACGCTTTTGTTTTTTTTGCTCTTTTGTTTCCGTGCCCATATTTTTCATCTCTGTCAAGAAAAAAGCAAACGCAAAAGTACAATAATAACGGCAGCCGTAAGCAGTATAACGAAAAGCCCCTTGGCATAATCCTTGATATCATGGCGCCCCTTGGGATTCCGCCAATACTGTAGCAAGGTACGAAACCACCCCATCAGCGGATCTGCCCTTCTCCGTAAATAAGATATTTTGTGCTTGTAAGCTCATTTAATCCCATAGGTCCGCGGGCGTGCAGCTTCTGCGTACTGATACCGATTTCCGCACCGAAACCAAACTCAAAGCCATCGGTAAAGCGGGTGGACGCGTTCACATAAACCGCGGCAGCGTCAATTTCCTGCTGGAAACGGTGTGCCCGCTGAAGGTCGCAGGTGACTATGGATTCGGAATGGCCCGTATTATATCGGTTGATATGCTCAATAGCCTCATCAATATCCTTTACGACACGTATGGACAGAATGAGGTCGTCATATTCCGTTGCCCAGTCTTCCTCCGTTGCCTTTTCCGCATCTGTGATTATTTCGCAGGTACGCTCGCAGCCGCGGAGCTCAACCTTCTTTTCCCGCATTGCTTCAGCTAGCTTCGGCAGAAAAGCCTCTGCCTCCTTCTCATGGACAAGCAGTGTCTCCATTGCGTTGCACACAGACGGGCGCGAAGTCTTTGCATTCACAGCAATTTGCAGAGCCATATCAAGGTCAGCGCCCTCATCAACAAACGTATGGCAAATACCTGCTCCCGTCTCGATAACAGGAACCTGGCTTTCCTTAACTATACGCTGAATCAGCCCTGCCCCTCCGCGGGGAATTATTACGTCCAAAAGACCTTTAAGACGCATCATTTCGCCTACAGCCTCACGGTCATCACTGTCAATGAACTGCAAAGCCCCTTCAGGAATCCCTGCCTCATAAGCAGCCTTGGCAAGAAGCGAGCTTATTACACGGTTGGAGCGAAGTGCCTCAGAGCCTCCGCGGAGAAGCACCGCGTTACCGGATTTCAGGCACAGCGCAGCCGCATCAGCTGTTACATTCGGACGCGCCTCGTAAACCATGCCTATAACACCGATAGGAACCTTAACACGTCTGATTTCAATTCCATTGGGGCGGACAGTCTCCCATTCGCCCTCGCCAATCGGGTCCGGAAGAGCCGCCGTCTGACGGAGTCCGTCTGCCATGGCATGAATACGGTTTTCATCAAGCATAAGACGGTCGAGGAATGAACGCTTCGTTCCCTTCTTACGTGCTGCCTCCAGGTCTTCCTTGTTGGCCGTCAAAATAACCGATGCCCTTTCCTCAAGCGCATAGGCCATAGCCTCAAGAGCTTTATTTTTTATCGGAGACGGAAGAACTCCAAGACGGCGCGACGCAGCCTTTGCTTCCTTCGCCTGCTCATAAATCATATCATGTAAATTCATCGGCGTGACCTCCTGACCTCACCCGTTTCCCTTGAAAAAAGAAAAGGAAAACGGCCCACGGCCGTTTTCCTTAATTATCGCACATAGCACAGGCTTCGTCAATTTTTTGAGAAACCCCTTGTCCCCTTCAATTCCCGCTGTACAAAGCAGAAAAATCCTCGAAACATCAGCCCATCAGTACCATATTGTCACGATGGATAACTTCTGTTTTCTGCGCCTCAGGCAGCAGCGTGCTGATTTCCTCTGTACGGCGGCCGGCTATACGGCGGAGGGTATCGGCGTCATAATTCGTAATGCCGCGGGCAATTTCTCTTCCCGAAGGGTCCAGTACGCGTACTGTGCTCTTCTCCGTGAAATTCCCCTCTATATTCAACAATCCTGCGGGCAAAAGGCTGGAGCCCTTTTCCAGCATGGCCTTCGCGCATCCGGCATCTACCATCAGGTCTCCGGCAATATGCCGGCCGAAAGCAAGCCAGCTTTTTCTCACCCGGAGATGAGCTTCCTTTGCGGGAAAGAACGTTCCCGTCATTTCCCCTTCCAGAATAGAACGAATCGTCCCGGGCTTATCTCCCGAAGCTATTACCATAGATACGCCTGCGCTGCGGGCAATCTTCGCAGCCTCTATTTTCGTGTGCATGCCTCCGGTTCCCACATATGAAAGAACTCCGCCTGCCATCTGCTCTATCTCCGGAGTGATTTCCTCAATGAGAGGAATGAGCTTTGCGTCCGGATTTGTCTGCGGATTTGCGGTATAAACACCGTCCACATCCGACAGCAGAATCAAAAGGTCAGCATCAATAAGCGACGCCACCGTCGCGGACAGATTATCGTTGTCTCCGATTTTCAGCTCATCAACGGAAACAGCATCATTCTCATTGATAACAGGAACAATATTCAGCGAAAGCATCTCTATAAGCGCGTTGCGGGAATTGGCGTACTGGTTGTGACGTGCAGAGTTCTCCTTTGTAAGAAGCACCTGCCCCGCTGCCTGCCCATAGGAGGCAAAGAGCGTTTCATAGACATGCATAAGTATTCCCTGACCCACGGCAGCCATTGCCTGACGTTCGGGAATAGAATCCGATTTCTTTCGGTTCATTCTGTCACGCCCCACCGCGATAGCGCCCGACGAAACAAGCACAATCTCGCGGCCCTGGTTAGCAAGGTCCGCCAGCTCGCGCACAAGGGCTTCGAGGCGGTTCAAATTCATCTTTCCTGTCGGATATGTGATGGTGCTTGTCCCGACCTTTACTACAATACGCTTTGCATCTCTGAGTTTTGCTCTTGCGTCCATGAGAGACCCTCCGTTTATGGCAGCTCGATTTTCGGCTTCTCGAAATTGCGCTTGAAAAGCAGTCCGTTGCGTCCGATGACCTGTACCAGGTCTGCATCAACACGCTCCGTCAGCATATTAAGTATATCCCTTGGCTCCTCCGGTGCATTCTTCTGCACGCGGACCTTGATAAGCTCTCTTTTCTTTATAACATCCTTTGCCGACTCAACAACAGTCGGCGTAACGCCCTCAAGCCCGATATTTACCACAGGCTCCAGCTTAACACCCATTGAGCGCAGGAATCTTTTCTGTTTGCCGGTTAAAGTATTGCGAATCAAATTTATTCTCCTTCAGCAGGGAATTATTCCCTGAATTCAAACTCCATATCACCGATACGGACGGTATTTCCTTCCTGAATGCCGCGCTTTTTGAGACGGGCATCAAGGCCCTTCATGCGCCAGATATACTGGAAACGGCGCAGAGCCTCATCATTGCCGAAGTTCGTCATTGCCACGAGCTTTTCAAGAGCCTTTCCGTGTACGACGAAATCTCCACGGTCATTGCGCGTAATGGTAATCTTCTCCGGATCGTCCATCTTCTCCGCATCATATACCTTATCCTCTTCCGTCTGCTCAGGCTCCTCAACATAATTATCAAGAAGCTCAACGGTCTTCTCCAAAAGCTCCTTGAGTCCCGTATGCGTCACCGCGGAAACAGCGAAAATAGGAATATTTTCTTCCTTTGCCAGCTTCTTAAGTTTTTCAAGATTTTCCTCCGCTCCCGGAAGATCCATCTTATTCGCCACCAGAATCTGCGGGCGTCGTGCAATCTTTTCACTGTATTTCTTCAGCTCAGCATTTATACGGTGATAATCCTCCACAGGGTCGCGGCCCTCAATACCGGACGCGTCCACAATATGCAGGATAACCTTCGTGCGCTCAACGTGACGCAGGAAATCATGTCCCAGTCCCGCGCCGTCGGCAGCCCCCTCAATAAGGCCCAGAATATCCGCCATAACAAAACTCTTCTCATCATCAACACGGACAACACCCAACACAGGCGTAATCGTCGTGAAATGATACTCTGCGATTTCCGGACGTGCCGCGGACACGCATGCGATAAGACTTGATTTTCCGACACTCGGATATCCAACAAGACCCACATCTGCCAAAAGCTTAAGCTCAAGAAGAAGCGTCTTGCTCTCACCCGGCTCGCCCAGCTCCGCGAAGGACGGAGTACGGTTGCGGCTGGAAGCAAACTTCGCATTTCCGCGTCCTCCGCGTCCTCCCTTGGCAACTACGGCCTTCTGCCCTATCTCCGTAAGGTCCGCGATAATCTCCCCGGTATCTGCGTCCTTTACAATAGTTCCGGGGGGAACCTTTACGATACAGTGCGGCGCGTTAGCTCCGTACTGATTCTTGATATCGCCGTTTTCACCGTTCTCTCCCTTGAACTTTCTGTGATAGCGAAAATCAAGCAGCGTATTAAGATTCGGGTCAACGACGAAAATAACGTCAGCACCGCGTCCGCCGTCACCCCCCGAAGGGCCTCCCTTCGGTACGAATTTTTCACGACGGAAAGCGGATTTACCGTGACCGCCGTCGCCCGCCTTTACCATAATTGTTGTACGATCAATAAACTGCATAAAATCCTCCAGGCGGGCACACCCGCACCAATTCCATTCCAAACCTGAACAATAAAAAGAATACCTGCGCCCAAGGACGCAGGTACCTGTATCATTTCAATTAAGCTTCGTCTGCAGTGTAAACACTGACCTGACGGTTGTAGCGGCCCTTGCGCTCGAAAGCAACTTTGCCAGCCACCTTTGCGAACAGCGTGTCGTCACCGCCGATGCCAACATTGTGACCCGGATGGAAGTGCGTGCCTCTCTGGCGAACGAGGATGCTGCCTGCCGTTACAAATGTACCGGCCTGCTCCTTAACGCCCAGACGCTTTGCCTCACTGTCGCGGCCGTTACGCGTGCTGCTGACACCTTTTTTATGTGCAAA
>JAILNL010000104.1 GCA_024691625.1 Schwartzia sp. (in: firmicutes) | reverse complement strand
AGGTACAGTCGGATTGGCAAGGTAGCAGTAGAATATTCCCGCAGGCATTCGTTTTTCATCATGTGCAGCCAAAATACGCTCCGCTGCCACCACATAAGTCAAAAGCTGCAGATTCAGCCCTTCATAAACATCCATCATGGTAAGCTCAGGGCTTCCGGTTTTATAATCTATAACAAGGAAATAGTGAATTACTTCTCCCGTATCCGAATTCTGCATTTCTCCTACATCAATACGGTCAATTTTGCCCGTAAGGTCCAGCTCCGCACCATTTGAAAGCTTATAACTCATAACAGCGCCTTCCTGCGAATTTTTGCCAAAAGCCTTTTCAAACATTACAGGCTTAAACTTCGAGGCCGCCGAAAAACCTACAGCCCTGGAAATGGATTCCTGTACTGTATCCTCTATACGTGTCATAAGATTTTTATACTGCTCTGTGGAATAAAGGATTTCGTTCTGAACCTTATGCGCCTCTTCCTCAATCAGCTTATGGCATATCTTCCGCTGTTCCTCCGGCGTAACAGAGCTCCACTCTCTTTTATCCCTGCGCATGTTTTCAGCAAAGCGGTACATGATTTTGTGAAGAAGATTTCCGTAATCCAGCGCCCTGAATGTGAATTCACTGCGCTCCTCAAGGTGAAGTCCGTACTGTGCGAAATAACGGAATGGACACTGCGCAAATGTCTCAAACTGTGAAACACTGCCCTCCATTCGCTTCTTTGAGGTATACAGCCTTGAAGCAAGCGTCGGAGGGATTGATTCATCCTTCGCACGTGAAAGTGCCCCTTTGCACAGCATTGAGAGTCTTCCCGGCTCATTCTCCAACGCCCAGTTATAAACCGAAGTCCAGTCCTGCTGCTCATTATCCCCTGAAATACAGGAACGAAGCGCTGACGCAAGCTGTCCGACCGCACGTTTCGGCTGGGTAAACTGAAATTCTTCTCTCTGTGCAGCACCCTCCAATGGAATCATATCTATCGGATTATTCAATATTGAATGCAGACGGCGCACCACCGCAGAACGGGTCAGTCCGTCGCCCTCACCGTCAGACAGTGCCCACGATACCCATAAATACGTACTTGCCTCGGAAAACCCCTGATACATCAGATAGTTTTCGTTGGCGCTTTCCTGTATACGGCCCGGAGCAAGCTCTATTTTCCCCTTTGCCGCCTCCTGAATACGCAGTCTGTCCGATTCGGTCAAAAGCCCTTTCTCTGCACTGCGCTTCGGCATTACACCGTCATTTGCGCCAAGAATATATATTGCCTTAATATTGTCCAGACTGTTCTGATCAAAAGACGCTACCGTGACCGCATCGTTTCCCGGCGGAACAAGAGCTATTTCAAGGGTATCAAGCCCGTCGCAAAGCAAATCGGAAAATTCCTCCGTTTTCATGGACTCCTCTCCCGTTATATTTACCAGCTCATCAAAAAGCTCCATAACGGAAGACCATATACGTCTGTGCTCTGCGGCTTCATCAAGCTCCCCGGCCCTTTCAGCTTCCGCAGCCATATCAGCAAGAAGCTTTCCTGCTTCCAGCCCTTCAAGAAGGGTATATACTGCTGTAACAAGTCCTTTGACATTTTCTGCCGCAGCAAGATTTTCGGCGAACTCATGAAGCGTGTTATATACGGTCTCACGTTCGCGATTGAGTCGCTCAAGAATCTCTCCCTTTTGCTCCTCCGTCTCTCCCGGCTTCATCTGACGATACGCCCATGTATTTCCCCATGCTTTTTCGCCCCGTACTCCGGAGGCCAGAACATAATTTTCCAGCTCGTCCGCTTCCTCCTCGGACAGCTTCATCATTCCCGTCTTCACGCACCTGAATACAGACTCGTATCGCCAGCCCTGTGTAACTGACTCGAGAGCAGAACGAATAAGCTCCGCCAGGGGATGATGAACCGCTGCCCGCTTCCAATCCGTGTAAAAAGGCACATGATAGTCGGAAAGCATTTCCTCCACAATGTCACGATAATTTTCTTCATCTCTCAAAAGAATACCGAAATCATTCCAGCGCCATCCGCGCTCACGGCACACCCTGACTATATCTGCTGCCGCCGCCTCAGCCTCAAGACGGCGTGTAGCGGCTTCTGTCAGCTTTACTCCCGCTCCGTCCTCAGCAGCATACCCTCCGTAATCAAAAAGACGCTGCTCCACAATTTTCAGCCCTTCCGTTTCAAAACGATGGCTGTCTCCAAGTATACGGACTTTTACGGGACTTTTGAGATTAGCCGCAATCTCCTTGATGCTCTGCATTGTCTGTGATGCCTTGAAAAAAAGATAAGATGGCGGCATTTCTGTCCTGAGCGGAATATCCCTGTCCATGGGAAGAGTAATGTGAACTGCCTCTGCTGTACGGAAAATAGCATCCAGCACGCTCAGCTCATGGGGATTAAAAAACAAAAAGCCGTCTATCCATACCTCTGCGCCGTCAAACAGCGCAGACGAAGGAACAGCCTTGGCAAGTTCAAGCATCCTGTCATCAGAATCCTGATATTTCCCCTCTGTCTCCTTACGATAATCCATGTATAAAAGAGCAAGCTCGCCAAGCTTCTTTGAAAAAAGCTTATCTTTGCTCAGCTCTTCGCTGACATCAAGCAGAACCTCAGGCTCGACACCATGATTCTTGAACTCTTCAATAAGAGTTTCCAAAGGCTCCGTAAAGCGCCGCTGTCCTGCCGCGCGTTTAAGTACCTCAAGCTCCTTTTCCCTGCGTAAAAGAATCTTTTTCAAGAGCAATCTTTTTCCGAGCTTACTGATTCCGGGCAGTGACGCACTGCGGCTGTCACGCAGCACCCTCCATGCAAGACGGCGGAAGCCTGTAACAATCGTGCGCATATCGCTTTTAGACGGAAGATGCTCCAAAAGTTCACGTTCCGCCGCGTACGTGCAGTGCTCAGGAACAAGCAGAATCAACGGCCTGCCAAGCGGCTCCGCCTTAACTATGCGGCTTATTTCCTCATAGCATGTATATGTCTTTCCGCTTCCGGCACGGCCAAGAATGAAATCTATAGAAGCTGTCATCAGTACGCCTCCCTAATAGTTCTTTTAAGACACCAATCCGGACGATTTCATTTAATCAATGTTTCCTTAACATTATACAATACAGCATGTAAAAAAATTATCACATACCGAAGCGTATAAAATTTTTATCATAAAATTTTGAACAAATAGTGTATAACTCGGCTGAAGATGTCCCCAGCTTCTATAGTTTTTTGAGGAAAATAACAGATGGTGAACATATATCCCTGCCTCGTTGCGACGCGAAGCTAGTGCCCTCGGGTAAAATGC
>JAILNL010000095.1 GCA_024691625.1 Schwartzia sp. (in: firmicutes) | reverse complement strand
GGTCCTCTGCGCCTAAGCGCTGAGTTTCCTGTCAGGGCGGTCCATAGCATGGACCGCAGATGGGCAGCTGCCATATGCAGTTTTCTAGGTTATCCTACACCTTTATCATATCATTACGTTTATCTTCCGTCAATGAAATTTCATAAAAAAGAGTGTCTATTGTCCTAACTTTAAGGTATAAAAAAAGATGCACGGTTCAACGAACCAGTGCATCACTTTTTACTTCCCAGTAGCATTCATCACGTACTGCACAATCACCGCAGCTTCGCGACCAAAAATCCGCCAGGTCAAACGCTTCCAAGAGATTTTTCGGTTTATTTGTTTTCCATTTCTCAGCTTCCGCCGCAGAAATATGGCTGCAATGTTCTTTGATAATCTGCTGGATCAGAAGAATATCCTCATCTGCTGCTCCGCAATCCTTAAGTATAATCCCCGCCAGTCTCGCACCTGCCGCATGATGGGACTCTCCCGTTGTGTACTGAGCAGTGCGGCCGATATCATGGAGCAGCGCCGCCGAGTAAACAAGCTCTCTTCTATAAGGCAGCCTTTCCTCCAAAACAAGAATGTAGCATATACGGGCCACATTCAGAGCATGGACCATATCATGATGGCAAAAGGTACGTTCCTTTTCCAGTTCAAAGCATTTCTGCATATTTTCCCGAAAAAGCGGATGCCGCAAAATCCGTTCTACGATTTCATCCATTTTCATCCGCTCCTATCCGAGAGTCAAAATTCCTTTTCTGAGAGAACGTCCCGCCGACATAATAGCTGTAGCCACTATGCCGTCGCTGTGTATAGACTCATGATTTTTAACGTAGACAATGTAGTCGCGGATTGTCTCGTCAAGACACTCCGAAAGCTTCAGCGCGATGGAACGTACTATATCCTCAACGAATTTCGGGCCGCCCCCTACTTCGTTATATTTTCCTTCTTCGTCATAATATCCGCCAAGATAAGAAACCTCTGTTACCCATTTTTCATCAGGACGCTTCAAAATGGAGAATGTCGGTGCCGATGCACTTTCCGCAATCAGTTCGGCAAAACCTGCAATCGTTACATCGGAACTCTCCGAAAGCTCAACCGTAACAGTGATAGTAGATTTCTGATTATGCGCGCCGAATCCGCTTCTATAAATTTTCTCGCGAAGCTCCGGTGAAAGCTTTTCGATTTCTTCCCGTTCTGCCTCACTGATGTTGTTTTTGAGCAGGCTCAGCTCCTTTGAACATGGGCAAAGACTCATCTCCGTGGTTTCAACGGTGAGATAATTTTTCATCTCCCCGTTCTCAAACACAGATGCCATGGAAACTTCAACTGCCTTAGGCGCGGAAATTCCCGTCACAGGCGTCACCTGCTGCAGAAGATACGGAAAATCTGCTGCAACGGATACATCGGCAGTTCCCTCGTCATGTGCCTCAAGGAGTGCATTTGCGAGCGGCGCCAGTGTCTGAAATCCGTCCGGAGTTTCCTCAATAACGCGGCGTATAGTTCTCCCTATCCGCGACATATTAATTCCTTTTACGCTCTCGTCCAAAGAACAGTACGACCGCATGGACGCAAGCACATACTCAGTGCCGTCCGGCGTACAGATTGGAAAACGGATACGGATATTTTCTGTTCCGACATTTTCTATATATAGATGTGGGAAACCTTTTGTCTGCTTCTGCACATCCGGTAATTTGCTCATATATTCTTTCCTCTCTTGCTCATCAATTCATAAGTTCATACTCTAAAAGCAGCGTGCCATTTTCATTGAGCCGCTTCACCGAGCACAGCTTCATTGATATATCAAGCTTCGCTCCGATAATCAGCGGTTTTCCTTCTCCGAACAGCTTCGGCTCTACTGTAAGCAGCAGACGGTCAACAAGCCCGTCCTTCACAAAAATCAAGTTTGTTTTCGGTCCTCCGAGCAGCACAACCTTTTCATGTCCGTCCGCGGCTATACGCGAAACGATGCTCTCCGCGTCACCACTAACGTAAAACACATTCTTAAAGGAAGGAAGATTCTCTTGCGTCGTAAGCACATAGTACGGTCTGGGCATATCGCCCTTTCCCTCAAAGGAGTTTCGACCGGTAATGACAGCATCCGAGGCGCGCACAATGCTCAAAAACGCCTCCCTGTCCTCAGCAGATGCCCATGCAAAAGAGGGACCGTCCTCGCCATGTGTCACAAAACCGTCTGCACTCATGACCATAACCATCGTTATCTCCATCGGTCTCCCTCCCTGTTCTTTTCTGTCGATTTCTTAATTATACCGCTAATAGCAATGTTTTTCCATAAGTAATATCTTCCTTTAATAATGCAATCCATAAGAACTGCAAATCGCAATTTTATTCTTATGTTTATATAAAATTTTTCCGAAAAATCTATAGCACTATAATCATAAAACGTATATAATAAAAGAAATATTTTTTATTACGGAAACACTCTTTCGTTTCCGCTGGGAGGAGTCATTATGCAAACTGAGGCCAAACCGGCTTTTTCCGTCTCGGATGAGCTTGCTAATCAGATCGACCGTGTGCTCGAAGCACACGAGCATGATGCTACGCAGATTGTCGGCATCCTGCTCGAGGTACAGGACCTGATTCCGCAGCAGTACGTCCCTGAAGCTGTGGCGTTCTATATCGCGGAAAAACTGCCGATTAAAGTGTCGATTATTTACGACTGTCTGACTTTCTACTCGAGTCTGTCCGATAAACCGCGGGCAAAATACCCGGTACAGGTCTGCCGTTCAGTTGTATGCCGTGTTAACGAAAGCGACTCTCTTTTGTCCACTCTCAAGAAGATCCTCAACATCGAAGTCGGCGAAATCACCTACGACGGCCGTTTCATGATTGAAGAGGTTCCATGCTTCGGTGCCTGCGATGTGGCTCCCGCGATTCGAATCAACGGACATGTCTACGGCCATCTTGACACGCCCGAAAAGGTACGTTCGGTGCTTTCATCCCTGATGTAAAGGAAGGAGCTGTTTTTCTTGAGCAGTGAAGTTCGTTTCATAACAAAGAATTTTGGAAAATACGATCCTGATTCCATTGATTCATATCTTTCCATAGGCGGATTTTCCGCACTGAAAAAGGCTGTCGCTATGGACGGTGAAGATATCGCGTCCATTATTGCGGAAGCAAAAGTAAAAGGCCGCGGCGGCGCTGCATACGACATGGGCCGCAAATGGTCTCAGGCCCGTGCAGTAAAGGGCGAGCACAAGCTTGTTATCTGCAACGCGGACGAAGGCGAAACATGCACATTCAAAGACCGTGAGCTTATCAAAAACGATCCCTTTAACCTTATCGAAGGCATGATTATCGGTGCTTACACGGTACAGGCGCAGGATGGCTATATCTATATGAGGGAAGAATACCGTCACCTTCGCTCCAGACTTTTATCTGCCATCAATCAGGCTGAAGAACGCGGCTTCCTCGGTGAAAACATTCTCGGAGTTAAAGGCTTCAATTTCCGTCTGCACCTCTATTCCGGTGCCGGCGCGTACGTCTGCGGAGAAGGCACGGCACTTATTCGTTCCATCGAAGGCAAGGCAGGCCGTCCCCGCATGAAACCGCCTTTCATAAAAGTCAGCGGAGCATTTGCACTTCCGACATGTATCAACAACGTAGAAAGCTTCTCTATCGTTCCCCACCTCCTTCTTGATGACGAGAAGGTTTACACGAGCTGCGGAAGCGGTGAATCCCTTGGTACCAAGCTTGTCAGCGTAGGAGGAAACGTAAGGAAACCCGGTGTCTATGAAGTTCCTTTCGGAACGACAGTCCGTGAAATCATCTTCGGTCTTGCTGAGGGTATCCCTGACGGACGTCATCTCCGCCTTATCCAGTTCGGCGGCGCATCAGGCAAAATCAGCGACGAACGTGTCCTTGACACCCCGTACACCTACGACGACCTTAAAGCGGCGGGAGTAGACGTTGGAACAGGCTCTCTCCTTGTTATCGACGACCGTACAAGCGTTATCGACTTCCTCAGATACACACAAGCATTCTTCTCTCATGAAAGCTGCGGACAGTGCACACCGTGCCGTGAAGGCAACCTTCATATGAAGCTCCTTCTGGACAAACTTGCAGCCGGTGAAGCCCATGCATGTGATATCGCAAAAATGAAAAAAATCGCCAACATAATGACGCTCACTTCCCTGTGTGGTCTCGGTGAAGCGGCACAAAGCGCATTGCTCTCCGCCATGAAAATCTTCCCGGAGACCTTTGCTGTGGGAGGTGCTCACTAATGGAAATGGTTCATCTTAAAATAAATAATATTCCGGTGGAAGCTCCGAAGGGTACAAAAATTATCGAAGCGGCAAAACGCATCGGTATTGATATCCCCCACCTCTGCTACCACCCTGACCAGCGTGTAAAAGCCCGCTGTCGTCTCTGCTCCGTTCAGGTAGCCGGCAAGAAAAAGCTCCTTGCTTCCTGCTCCACAGAAGTATGGGAAGGCATGGAGGTCTTTACTGATACTCAGGTCGTTCGTGATGCTCAGGTAGGCATTCTTCAGCTCATCATGGCTGACCACGGCGGCAACTGTCTCACATGCTCCAGAAACGGCACATGCGAGCTGCAGGCGCTCTGCACACGTTTTAACATTCTTGACCCGCATCTTACAAACGTTAATAAGAAACGTCAGGCAGTCAACACAAATCCAAGTATTGTGCGCGATCCGTCCAAATGTATCAAATGCGGCCGCTGCATCCGTGCCTGCAAAGACGTACAGGGTATCGAGGCAATCACCTTTGCAAACCGCAGCGATAAAATCATTGTTACAACCCCATTCGATATTCCTATGGAAAAAACGGACTGCACACTCTGCGGACAGTGCAGCCTTGTATGCCCCACGGGCGCTATCGTAGAAAAGGATGACACACAGCTCGTGCTCGACGCCCTGCAGGATCCCGAAAAACATGTAGTTGTGCAGGTCGCTCCTTCCGTACGCGTTTCCATTGGTGACGCATTCGGACTTGAGCCCGGTGCTATTGTTACAGGCCAGATGGTCACAGCCCTCAAAATGCTCGGCTTCGACAAGGTATTTGATACGAACTTCGGTGCTGACCTCACGATTATGGAGGAGGGCGCGGAATTTATCCACCGTGTGCAGAATGGCGGAATTCTTCCAATGATGACCTCCTGCAGCCCGGGCTGGGTTAACTTCATCGAAAAACACTATCCGGAGCTTCTGCCGCATGTTTCCTCGGCAAAATCTCCGATGTCCATGTTCGGCGCGATTGCAAAGACATATTATCCGAAAATCACGGGCATCCCGGTTGATAAAATCTTCACCGTTTCCATCATGCCGTGTACAGCGAAGAAATTCGAAGCTGCAAGGCCTGAAATGGGACGTGACGGCCGCCGCGATGTTGATGCTGTTCTCACCTCACGCGAGCTCATTAAGCTCATAAAATACGAAGGTCTGAATCTCCGTACTCTTCCTGAGAGCGAATTTGACAGCCCGCTTGGCACGAGCACAGGTGCGGCCGCAATCTTCGGCAAAACAGGCGGTGTTATGGAGGCTGCTCTCCGTACGGTTTACGAAAAGCTTACAGGAAATGACCTGCCGGCACTTGAATACAACTCAATCTGCCTCGGAAAACCTGCAAGCTACCCGCACCTGAAGCAGGTTCGCCCGAACGTTCGTGAGGCAAGCTTTGAACTTGGCGGCAGAACTATCCGCATTGCTGTCGTTCACACACTTCTTGCTGCACGTCTCATGATGGAAGAAGTCAAAAAAGGCACAGCCAATTACGACTTTATCGAAATCATGGCATGCCCCGGCGGATGTATCGGCGGCGGCGGTCAGCCTATCGGCACCACAAATGCAAAACGTGACGAGCGTATCCTCGCCCTTGAGCAGATTGATAAGGACCTTCCGCTCCACAAATCCCATGAGAATCCTGACATCCAGACACTTTATAAGGACTATCTTGGTGAACCGCTGGGTGAAATGGCGCACAAGCTCCTGCACACACACTACCACAAAGTACCTTTGATGTACGAATACCACTGATATCACAAAAGCCCCATCCTGCAAAGGATGGGGCTTTTAATGTATCTTATGTATGATTCTTATTTACTTTTCAGCAGCCAGATACGCTTCCTCAACTGCTGCCTTTATCTTTTCGTAGTCGTCACCCGGAGAAGCCTCAAAAACCTTCTTTCCTGCGACAAAAAGAGTTGGTACATAATAGTACATACCCTGAAACTCTTTTAGTTTTTCAGGCTCTTTATTTTCGTCTATAAAAACTACTTCAGTTCCGGGATGATTGCCCTTGAGCTCGTCAAAAGCCTTATGTGCTTTTGCACAATAAGGACACCCTGCCATTTCAACCATAGTAATCAAGACATTCCCTCCCATCATTACGGATAATCACCAAGCTTAATTACCTTCTGCCTCTTCAGACTGCTTCACATCGTAGTAGAGCCCGTTAATCGCACGTTTTGCAATGGCTATAGGACAATCCGGGGAACATATAGGACAATGTCCGCAAGCATCCTCAATAGCGTCCAACGCCCGTTTAAGCTTTTCTGACTGCAGCATACCTTCTCACCTCACATAAAATGAGACTTATTCAGAAGAAGTACATAAAACTCCTTTATCTCATAATAGCAAATGAAAGAATCCTTGTAAAACAAAAAAGCCCGGATTTTCATCCGAGCTCTAATCTTCAAATGGTGCGGTCGATGGGACTTGAACCCATACGTCTTGTGAACACTACCCCCTCAAAGTAGCGCGTCTGCCAATTCCGCCACGACCGCAAGAACAAGATATAGTATATAACAAATGTATGTGATTGTCAATGGTGCGGCTGAGTGGACTCGAACCACCATGACGTTGCCATCACTAGCTCCTGAAGCTAGCGCGTCTGCCATTTCGCCACAGCCGCATGCTGTATCCTATGAGTGTCCGGATATCCAATCCGCATAACCCGGTTCTCGATCAATGTGGTGCCGAGGACCGGAATCGAACCGGTACGATTGTTACCAATCCCGGGATTTTAAGTCCCGTGCGTCTGCCAGTTCCGCCACCCCGGCAAGTCAAAAAAAATGGAGCGGGTGATGGGAATCGGACCCACGTAGCCAGCTTGGAAGGCTGGAACTCTACCATTGAGTTACACCCGCGTAATTATCACATGGAGCTGGCG
>JAILNL010000089.1 GCA_024691625.1 Schwartzia sp. (in: firmicutes) | reverse complement strand
CCCCTTCGGGAATAATCCGATTGCCTTTGGCTTTATAGAACGGAAGCTGCCCGTCCATGAGACCTGCAACCTTATCAACGTCGCTGACTCTTGCGGAATTTGCATCCTCTATGCCAGCAGAGCCCTGCACCGCCGAAGGCGAAACCATCATTTCTGTTATCTGCAGCTCATCCAATCTGATTACAGCGGCATCATCGTGGTTATACTGATAGATTACGTCTTTCAACTTCCGCTTGTTTCCAATCGGCTCTTGTACCTCTATTTCTCCGCCTGCATTGATTTTCAAGGAGGAGTCTGCCAGATTTGTTTCTCGAATATAATAGAAGTAACTACTTCCAGAACCCTCATAAGCATCGTCCCAACGTGACATAGTATATTTTTCGCCGTGTGACGGTGTCCAACTCTTATCGTAGTTATTGAACCCAACCGACATTACGGGCTGTCCCACTCCATCATTATTTGGCTCTCCGGCCGTGAAATTCACGTAACCCGCAGTACCGTTTACATCAGTAACAGCGTGTCCGCTCACGGCATCTCCTTGGTATCCTGTTCCATAATTTCTCTCTGAGGTTTGGATGAAATAAACCTGCCCTGCCTCAGGGCCGTCTCCCCATGCCCATTGACGGCTTCTGGTTTCGCCAGTTTCAACCCAATCCGATGCTCTGCCTCCCGAATATGCTTCCTTTTTCCTGTCGGGAAGAACCGCGGCAACCGCCGAATCCTCAAGACCGTCAGCTATCGTCACAAGATAGCTGTCACCTACATCAGAACCACCCGGCGTGTCATTCTTCGCTGCCTGACGTGCCGTCTCCCAGTAGTTAACCTTGCCATTGACCTTGAGATAAGTCATTCCCTCTATTGAACCGCCTGTGTAGGTATTTCCCGAGTTTAAACTGCCTTCAATCTTAACATCATTCTCAGCATTGATTTCCAGTATATCTGCCACCGCAACAACAACGTCGCCGCCAAGGGTAACATTGTTTCCGGAAATCCCGCGGCCGCTTTCGGAGGTTCCGTCAAGGATTCCTACGAAGGTATTTCCTCCAAGGCTAATATCACCCTTCGTGTTTATATTCTTCCATATAATATTAGCGCCGTAAATTTCACCATCGCGATTTCCCTGCTCAAGCATGATGGGCTGACCGGTCTTGGTTTCAATATTCAGCTCCTTATCCGACTTAACCGCTCCCCCGAAAACCACATTGCGGTCTGCAGCAAGGGTGAGCTTCGTTGCTGCACCATCGGCTTTCGTTATGTCATCGGAGATAACAATATCTGATACAAGATGTCTCCCCTCATGCGCGGTAATATTTACATCCGCTCCGGCAAGTGCATTGGAAATAACCGTATTGCTAATAGTGGAAATATCTCTCCAAATCTTATCATAGAGATTTCTTGTATAGTTAGCATCCGTCGTGTCAAGATCCAACGCTGCGCTTTTCTTAATATCAACAGTTTTTGTTTCCTTAAATTCTACTTTGTCAACAGGACTTATGCAGTCTATGGTCCATTTGCCGTTTGCGCCGTTAGTCGCCCCGGCATCAGCAGAAGCGTCATCCGTCACAATAATTGCCGCGTCCATGCAGTTGATTGTACCACCGTTAGCTCCGGAAGCATTGAGCGCACCGTCAACGCAGATGCTCCTGCCGCTTACCGTAATCTTGCCGCCGTCAGCACCATTGGAGCCGGATACGTCCACCTTACCTTTGACATCAACAACGCCCCAGGATGTGTCGAAGGTCTTTTTTACGGTTTCCGCTGCAAGAATGATCTCACCCTTTTCATTCTTGGCGAGACCCTTTGCCTCCAGCCTTGCGCTCGCCTGATTGACAACGGAGCTATAAAACCTATCCGCACTCCGGGCAGTCATGGCAATAATACCATTCTGCGCCGAAATTGTACCGGCATTCAGAACATCAGCCGCTTTTAATCCCGATTTTTCATCAACTGTAACAGTAAAGTTAATCTTATCACTGTCGTAGTTGATATTCAGTTTCTTGCATGCATCAAGCTGCACGATACCGCCATTCCCCGTTTGTATTGTTCCTTCATTCGTTACGTTTGCCGCATGGAGAACAACCAGCCCTCCCTCGTCCCTTATCTTATCATTGATTGCTGCGATTTTCGTTTGGTTAATAATCGACGCATTTTTATCAATCGTCAATGAGTAATCGTATCCCTTGTTGAAGTTTGTCATGACATTATCATTCAGCTCGCCGGTGGATGCCACGAGTCCGCCCACATTAATGGATGCTCCTTCGCCAAAAAGCACACCGGCTCCATTAATAAGGAACACTTTTCCGTTTGCGTTAAGATTGCCGTAGATATGGGACATTTCATTCCCTGTCACACGGTTCAGAGCTATGCTGTTTGCGTTGGGCTGAATAAAATTGACAGTCTCGTTCTTTTCGATGTTAAAGGTCTTCCAATCGATGGCCACACGGTCAGATGTCTCGATGTTCATCACATCACCGGCTGTCGTTATGGCAGCCTTGCCCGACTTTACTGTACCATCCGTCGGCAGCGCGTATACCGTCGAAACGCTTGCAGAAAACAGCGTCATAGCGACAGCCGCCGATAATCCTACCTTTTTACCAATCCTTTGTAATCTCATAGCAAGGCACCTCTTTCCCTGAGCAAATACTTCAGCTTGCAGCTGCAATTCCCTTTGCAATACGTTGAAAAACACCGTTCTTTGCACATATCGTCGTGCATTTTTAGGTTTTAAGTCCCGCCCGTAAGCCATTTTTCCTTTTTATGTTACCTTAATTATATCACTCAATTTATATAATGCAATACTATCATCCCAGATTTTTTTGCAAAATATAAAAAAAATATGCATAAGCACATATAATGCTTATGCATAAGTAAAACTTAATAGGATTATGTTCCCATTTTTTGCTTTTTTAATTGTGTTTTAGGTTTTATTTTCAATCGTCGGTATGAGCATATGTATGGTTGTGCCTTTTCCCAGCTCACTTTCTATAGATAGTTTAATGTCATGTGAATCGGCAATCCACTGGGCGATAGCCATGCCAAGGCCCGTTCCTCCGACTCCTCCCTCGCCGGAGGTGCGGGATTTATCAACGCGGAAGAAGCGTTCAAAGACTTTTTTCTGGTTTTCGGGAGCTATACCTATTCCGTGGTCAGTGACGGTCACATCCAGATAATCGCCTTTTCTTTCTGACGACAATGTTATTTCTGTTCCCTCAGGGGAGTATTTTATGGAGTTCTCAATAAAGACACGCAGCATCTGTCTGATGGTAACGCCGTCCGCAAAAATCTCGCCCAGGTCGTTTTTCAAAAGCGTAACCGTGTGATTTTTCGCGGCTATTGCTGCCTTTTTCGAGACGGACTCCATAAGCTCATCCATCTGAATCTTTTCCTTATTTAATACCTGCCGTTTCATATCCGCGCGTGCTAGGAAAAGAAGTCTTTCAATAAGCCCGCGCATATCAGTGGCTTCGGAGCGTATATCTTCCACAGCTTCGTGAAGTGTCTCAGGGTCGTCCTTTCCCCAGCGTGCCAGCATGTCTGCATAGCCGAGAATGACCGTTACAGGAGTGCGGAGCTCATGCGAAGCATCAGACACGAATCTCTGCTGTTGCATGAAGCCTGCCTCAAGGCGGTCAAGCATACGGTTTATTGTTTCTACCAGCTGACGCATTTCGTCCTCTGCCTCAGGGACAGGAATACGCCTGCTGAGGTCACTGACCTCTATATCTCTCGCCGTATGGATAACAGTACGGATAGGATTCAAGGTTTTTTTACTGACAAAATATCCGGCAATGAGGGCGATAATGAGTCCGAAAAGGTTAGTAAAAAAGAAGCCGTTGGTCAGGATATTCATGAACTGTTTTTCCGCGGTAATCATTCGCATGAAATGCAGGGTGTACTCCCTGCCCCGCCATGTCACATTGACATCCTTAAAATAGAAATGAAAGTTATCCATGATAGCT